>NZ_JAJAEF010000037.1:0-30504 GCF_020447145.1 Shewanella sp. SR1
TGCTGGTCATCCTGCAGTGAAGTTCAAATCACTAGAAGTTGCTGGTCATCCTGCAGTGAAGTTCAAACCATTCGAAGTTGCTGGTCATCCTGCAGTGAAATTCAAATCACTAGAAGTTGCTGGTCATCCATGCGTTAAGTTCATTAACTCTGAAGTTGCATAACATTAATCAGGTTAGGGAGAGTGACTATGCTAAATTCAATCAAAAAAGCACTCGGTTTATCCAAGCCAGCGCGTAAAAAAGTTAAGTTGCCAGAAGGCTTAAACCACCTTGAAGTGATTTCTGCGAAAGGTTGGTGGAACTAATTTAAGTCCTGTAGCCATGAGTCTGAATCATGCTTTGTTATAGAAAATTAGGCTAGAAACAATAAAGGGAGCACTAGCTCCCTTTAGTTTTACATAAATATAAAAGTGTTAAAAGACATAACATGTTGATAGATTAGCTATTTAATATTCCTTCTTCACTACAACGGATTTTCCTCAAAGCTAAATGGCGGTGTGTCGTAAAGAGCGGATAAGCCAGAGGCCCGAGCACAAAACCCAGTAATGTCCAATGCGTAACAGAAAGGCCTGCGGTAAATGCAGCTAAGCCGAAGTACCAAGCAGAGATTAATGCGATAAAGATAACCAGCAAAACCACAAACCACCTCTTTGAAAACAACTAAAAATCATAAATGTAGAGAAACTAATTCCCCATCAAAATGCGGATACGACTCGCTTAATTTTGCTGATTGATGCACATGTTAAATACGCCGTTTTAACAGCAGGATAAATGTACTCCGCACAGTGCAGAAACGAGCAGCACTCATTCATCGCTATGCTCTCAGCAGTGAGCACTGAGCACTGAGCACTCACAGTACAGAAAACAGAGCACGGCTCTCTCGATCAAGGGCTCGGATTATACAAGATCCACATCTAAGTTATGAACGTTTTTTAGGCAAAAACATGCCTTGTGGCAATAAAAAAAGCGGCAATAGCCTGCCGCTTTTTTGTTCAACCTTGATTGACTAAGACCTAGATTAACTATGACTTAGATTCACTGAAACTTAGAAAAAGTGCGCGTTTTCTTGAGCCATGGTTTTTAAGCGCTCACAAGGTTCGAATCTGCTACCCAATTGGCTTTGATAACCTTCAAGAATTCGCACTAAGTTCGCGGCACCCAAAGTGTCAATATAGTGGAATGGGCCACCGAGGAATGGCGGGAAGCCAATACCGAAAATGGCGCCAATATCACCATCTCTTGGCGATGCGATAATACCGTCTTCTAAACAACGCACCGCTTCGTTGAGCATTTGTACGACACAACGCTCGGCAACCGCTTTTGCGTCTTTATTGGTGCCAGGCTTAATGCCTAACACGCCATAAACACTCTCATCGACAGCTTTAGCTTTCTTGCTCGATGCGCCGTATTGATAGAAACCTTTACCATTTTTACGGCCTTTACGATCGTCACCCAAAAGCTTGTCAAAAGCCGCTGGCGCTTTAAAACGTTCACCCAATTCTTTTTCGAGGATTGGTGAAATCTTAGCGCCCACGTCGATACCCACTTCGTCGAGTAAAGTAATGGGGCCCACAGGGAAACCAAACTTAACCAGCGCTTTATCAAGATGTTCAACACTTTGGCCTTCAAGTAATAATTGCGCGGCCTCGTTCATGTAAAGCGCAAGAATACGGTTCACGTAGAAACCCGCGCCGTCTTGTACCACTATCGGTGTTTTACCTTGCTTACGGGCAAATGCGACCGTGGTCGCAATGGTTTCTGGTGACGTTTTAGCATGGGCAATCACTTCCACCAGCGGCATTTTTTCTACTGGCGAGAAATAATGCAGACCAATCACGTTCTCAGGACGCGTTGCAGCTTCGGCGATTTGGCTAATAGGCAAAGATGAGGTGTTTGACGCAAAAATGGTGTGCTCACCACACTCACGCTCAATGTCTTTCACCATTTGATGCTTAAGCGCTAGGTCTTCAAATACCGCTTCCACAACGATGTCGGCATCTTTAACGCCTTTATATTCAGTCGTTGTGGTCATCAGTGCCATTAGGTTGTCACGGGCAGCAGGCGTCATATGACGGCGCTTAACCCCTTTATCCAACAGCTTGTATGCGTAAGCTAATGCATTACTTAAACCTTTTTCGCTGATGTCTTTGACACGAACAGGGATTTTAGCCTTGGTCGTTGTGACAGATGCGATACCGCCACCCATTAAACCGCCACCTAAGATCACCGCTTTTTTCACTTTACGCGGGCTTGCACCTTCAGCGCCGGTTTCTTTCTTCATTTCTGTGGTCGCGAAAAAAATACTGCGCAGCGCTTCAGATTCTTTCGATACCACTAATTCGGCAAAATGACTGGCTTCGACCTCTAGCCCTTTTTGCATCCCCTTAGCAATTCCTTGGCGCACGCAATCAATGATCTTGGCAGGCGCAGGATAATTACCTTGGGTTTTCTTTTCGACCTGTTTAGTCGCTTGATCGAAAATAATGTTACGGCCAAAACTCGTGCCTTCAAGCACTTGATTAACGAGTGACTTTTTAACAGGCTTCGGAACTCGTTTACCCGCAAGCGCCATCTCAACTGCGGTTTGTAACAGAATCGTCTGCGGCACAACATCATTCACTAAGCCCATTTTTAAGGCTTGTTTAGGGCGAATTTGTTTACCGGTCAACATCATATCTAAGGCTGTGGTAATGCCGACTAAACGTGGCAAACGTTGAGTCCCGCCGCCGCCTGGCAATAAGCCAAGTTGAACTTCCGGAACGCCGAGAATTGTCTTGCCATCGTCGCTACATACCCTTTGATGACAGGCTAAGGCTAACTCTAAACCACCGCCTAAACAGGCGCCATGGATTGCCGCAACCACAGGAATCGTTAAGGCTTCTAGCTCATTGAAAACTACATGACCTTGTTGGGATAAGGCTTTGGCATCGCTCGCCGTTTTACAAGCATCGAGCATAGAAATATCTGCGCCCGCAACAAAAGAATCTTTTTTGCCTGAGATCAGCACTAAACCGCGAATGCTCGAATCACTTTTGATCTCGGCCAGAATCTCACTGATTTCAGGGCCAAACTGCGCTTTTAGGGTGTTCATGGTTTCGCCAGGAACATCCATAGTCAAAATAGCAATGCCGTCGTCGCGGCGGATTAAATTAAAGGTCTTTTCCATGCCGATTACTCCACTTCCACTATCATTGCCACGCCCAAACCACCAGCCGCACAGGCCGTTGTTAGGCCAGTTCCACCACCACGGCGCTTAAGCTCACGACACACTTGGGTGATCAAACGGGTTCCCGTTGCAGCAAAAGGATGGCCGTAGGCAAGCGAGCCGCCGAGCACGTTAAACTTGCTCATGTCGATTTCACCAATTGCACGGTTACGGCCGAGTTTTTCTTCGGCAAATTTTTTCGAAGCAAACATCTGCATGTTCGCTAATGTCTGCGCCGCAAAAGCTTCGTGCATTTCAATCAGGGTAAGATCTTCTAGTTCCATTCCAGCACGTTTCAGCGCCAGTGGCGTCGCGTAGGACGGTCCCATCAGCATGTCTTGCCACACATCAATGGCGCTAAAGGCATAGCTCTTAATGTAACCAATGGGTTGATAACCTAAGGCTTTCGCTCGACCTTCGCTCATCAGGATAATCGCTGAGGCACCGTCAGTCAGTGGCGTACTGTTGGCTGCCGTCACAGTACCATGCTGTTTATCGAATGCAGGACGCAACTTAGCGTATGACTCCAGTACCGAGTTTTCGCGGATATTGTTATCGCGATCGATAAACTGTTTATACGGCGGCACATGGGCAACCATCACTTCGTCACGAAGATGGCCCGAAGCCCAAGTTTCACTCGCTAAGGTGTGCGAGCGGTGCGCTAAGGCATCTTGATCGGCGCGGCTAATATTGTAGGTTTTTGCCATTTGCTCAGCGGTTTGTCCCATAGACAAGCCCGTTGAGTACTCGGCTACCGCAGGCGGCACAGGTAATAAATCTTTAATGCCTAAACGACGGAAAATTTGTAATTTTTGCCCAAAGCTACGGGCTTTATTCAGATCGACTAACGCATGGGCTAATTTTTTCGACACACCGATAGGCAATACAGAGGAAGAGTCGGCGCCGCCCGCAATACCGATTTCGATATTGCCCGTCATGATAGATTCGGCCACGTTTACGGTAGATTGGAAGCTAGTCGCACAGGCACGAGTGACACTATAAGCATCGGTCGACACATTCATGCCAGTACCGAGTACGATTTCACGGGCGATATTAGGTGCAGCCGGCATTTGCACCACTTGTCCATAGACCAGCTGCTCAATCAGTTTAGGGTCAAGTTCAGAGCGCGCCAATAATTCATTGACCACCATTTTGCCCATATCGAGCGCCGATACACCGTGGAATGCCGTGGCTTGTTTTGCAAATGGCGTTCTTAAGCCCGCTACAATTGCGATACGCTCACCCTTGGCATTCGTAACCTGTTGTCTATCACTCATTTGTCACCCTCTTTATGTGCGCAATCGCTGAGAGATTTCAGGCGGCGCTAGCTATTTCCGTGTTTGACCCATTGTTTTACGGCGAAAAACGCCCAATAACAGGTCTGACCATTAAAGTGTGATCTGATTCTAACTTCTTGTCAGCAAGTTTTAAACACCTGTTTGTTTTTTTAACACTAGCCAAACCCTAAGGGAATTCTTTACCATATCCGTTGTCTATAGCCCACACACGCATTTTCAACATAATAAAACGAGTAGCATCATGCCTTTGAGTCGCTTCCATGCATTACGCACTTACCTAAATAAGGTTGTTTTAGGGCAGCCAGTATTGACCGAAAATCTGCTCATTGCCTTAATTGCCAATGGCCACTTATTAGTTGAAGGTCCACCGGGACTGGCTAAGACACGTGCGGTGAAAGCCTTATGTGACGGGGTTGAGGGCGATTTCCACCGCATTCAATTTACCCCAGATCTGCTGCCTGCCGACTTAACCGGCACAGATATTTATCGCTCGCAAACCGGCACCTTCGAGTTTGAAGCCGGACCGATTTTCCACAATTTGATCTTGGCGGACGAAATTAACCGCGCCCCCGCCAAAGTACAATCAGCCTTATTAGAAGCCATGGCCGAAGGTCAAGTTACCGTCGGTAAGCACAGTTATAAGCTGCCACCGCTGTTTTTAGTGATGGCAACCCAAAATCCATTAGAAAACGAAGGCACTTATCCTCTGCCCGAAGCACAGCTTGACCGTTTTTTAATGCACTTGAATCTTGATTACCCGAGCGGCGAGACTGAAATCGAAATTCTGCGCCAATCCCGTAAAGAAGCACTCACCCACGAATTGCCGACGACTGAGCCGATTGCTCAGGCCGATGTGTTTGCCGCCCGTGACGAAGCCATGGAAATCTATCTCGCCGAGCCACTCGAAAAATACATAGTCGAAATCGTTATGGCGACCCGCGAGCCTTTGCGTTACAGCGAAGACTTAGCGAAATGGCTTGAGTACGGTGTCAGCCCACGCGCCACTATTTCGTTAGAACGCTGCGCCCGCGCCCGCGCTTGGCTGCACGAGCGAGATTTTGTTTCACCGGAAGACATTCAAGCCGTTGCACCGAATGTGTTAAGACACAGATTATTACTCAGTTACCAAGCGCAAGCCGAAGGCGTAAGCCGCGATCAGGTGATCAACCACATCTTGAGTCAAGTAGCAGTACCTTAACGGTGAAGATAAAGGTGAAATAAGATGAGTGACACTGCGCGACTCTCAGCCTCGGCCGATGGCTTGCCGCTGTTTGCCGATGGCTTGCATTTAACCGAGCAAGAGCTGCTGGCGTGCCAAAATATCGCCCGTGCTATGCCCGAGCGTTACAGCCGTGCCCGCGCTAATTTAGCGGGCCATCGCAGCAGCTTAATCAAAGGCCGCGGGATGGAGTTTGCCGAGGTGCGCCACTATCAACAGGGCGACGATGTGCGCACCATTGATTGGCGCGTAACCGCTCGCACGGGCAAAACCCACACTAAGTTATTTATCGAAGAACGTGAGCGCCCGATTCTGTTGTTAATCGACTTGAGCCAAAGTCTCTATTTTGGCTCAAGTTTATTGCTGCAATCGGTGCAAGCAGGACACTTAGCGACCACCTTAGGTTGGAATGCCATTAACCATGGCGATAGACTCGGCGCCTTGATCGCGTGCGAGTCTGAGCATCTAGAGCTTAAACCCCGCAGCCGTCGTCAGGGCATATTGCAATTGATCTCAGGCCTGCGCCGTGTGCATGAGAATCAACTCAATCATGTTGGCAGCGGCCAGCGCGATCCTGATCATATCCTGCGAGCCTGTCAGCGATTACAACGCATCGCCAAACCCGGCTCCTTGGTTTGGATAGTGACCGATGGCAGCCATTTTAGCTCCCAATGTATCGCGCCATTAACCGAGCTTAAACGTCATTGTGATGTGGGCGCCTACCTGATTACCGATCCCCTGCGCCAAGGGACACTGCCGTTACCGCACAACTTTAGCTTGCCAGTACGGGATGGGGAGGAGGACTTAGTGCTCACCCGCCACAGTTATCAGGCTTGGCTTGATATCCAGCTGCGTCAGCAAAGGGACTTTATCGCCATGATGCAGCAACTGCGCGTGCGCACCCAGCTCATCGATGCGGGTGCTCCCCTAGCCCATCAATTGGAATTATTGCGTTAACTATGGATCCAGCAACAGTGAATTCAGAAATAGTGACACCAGTGATAGCAAATCCACAGGCTGCAGTTCCTATGGCTACAGCGCCAAACCCAGCGCTGGCGGATCTGCAGGATATCATTCATCCCGATCCAATCGGCGCATGGCCTTGGGCAATCGGTTATTGGTTGGTCCTCGGGCTAGTGATTGCTCTCATCACACTTTTAGTTATCTGGCTAAGAAAACGCGCCCGTGACTTCGCGCCGAAAAAAGCCGCGAAACAGTTACTCAGTCAGCTTGATAGACAAGCGCCGTCCTATGTCTCTGACGTCAATAGCCTATTAAAGCGTACCGCCATGAGTTACCTCAGCAGAGATGCAATAGCCTCCTTAGATGGTGAAGCTTGGGCGACTTGGCTAGACAGCTATTTACCCGCGCCTAAACGCCAACGTATTGGCGCCTTGTTGGCCAAACGTCATCAACCAACGCCGTTGACCTTAGCTGAAGCCAATGAGTTACATGAACTCGCACAAGCTTGGTTGGCATCGAAAGCAACACTGAGTGCGCCTGAGCAGACTCTTGTTAAAACTAAGGGCTACGTTCAAGCGAGTGGCGACGCTCAAGCTAAAAGCCAAGCGCCAATCCAGCCAGCTGACACCAAACAACCGGAGGCACGATGTTAACAATTGCATGGCCTTGGCTATTGATATTACTGCCTTTGCCTTTGATTTTTTGGCGCCAACAAACCGTACAAGTGGATGGTGGCCGGCTGCAACTCCCCGGAATAAGCCAAACAGGCAAACAAAGCTTAGCGGCCAACACGCGCCAGAGTCGCAAACGCTACTGGCTGATGTGGTGCCTATTAGTACTCGCTATCGCCCGTCCGCAATGGCTTGGTGAACCTATCGAACTGCCGAGCCAAGGCCGCGATCTGATGATGGCGGTGGATTTATCCGGCAGTATGCAGATTGAAGACATGGTGGTAAATGGTAAAACCGTTGACCGTTTCACTTTAATTCAGCACGTTGTCAGTGACTTTATCGAGCGCCGCAAAGGCGACCGTATCGGTTTAATTCTCTTTGCCGATCACGCCTATTTACAGGCGCCACTCACCCAAGACAGACGTTCAGTGGCCCAATTTTTAAAAGAAGCACAAATCGGCTTAGTCGGTAAACAAACCGCCATAGGTGAAGCCATAGGGCTGGCGGTAAAACGTTTCGATAAAATGGACGAGAGTAACAGAGTGTTGATTTTATTGACCGACGGCTCTAACAACGCGGGCAATATTGAGCCGGAGCAGGCGGCGCAAATTGCCGCTAATCGTAAAGTTACCATTTACACTGTCGGTGTCGGTGCCGATGTGATGGAGCGCCGCACACTCTTTGGCCGCGAGCGGGTTAATCCTTCGATGGATCTGGATGAGAACCAACTTAAGCATATCGCCGAAGTCACCCACGGTCGTTATTTCCGCGCCCGCAACAGCCAAGAGCTCGACCAGATTTACCAAGAAATCGATAAACTCGAACCAGTGAGTCGCGATCAATTAAGCTATCGTCCGCAGGCAGATTTGTTCTATTGGCCGCTGGCACTGGCGTTACTGACGAGCCTGTGGATTGCCTTAGGTCAATTACCATTCTTTGCAGCGAGCCGCGTTAAACCCTCTGTCGTAACCACTTCACAGGGGAACATTAAATCATGAGCCTACATTTTATTCGCCCAGAATGGCTACTTGCCCTAGTGCCACTGGCTTTAGTGTTGTTGAGTTTATGGCGACAACACGAGAGCCACAGCGCGTGGAATCGGTATATTGCGCCGCACTTAGCCAAAATATTGGTCACCCAAGGCAGCAAGAAATCCCGCCGTCCGTTGCATTTATTAGCTTTCACTTGGCTGATTGCGACTTTTGCGCTCGCCGGACCTGCCGTTAATAAACAGTCCTTACCTGTGTTTGCCGCCGAGCAAGGCCGCGTACTGGTGATGGACATGTCTGTGTCTATGTTCGCTACCGATCTGGCGCCGAACCGTTTAACCCAAGCTAAATTTAGGGCTACGGATCTCCTGCGTAATCTTAAAGAAGGTGAAACAGGTTTAGTCGCCTTTGCCGGCGATGCCTTTACGATCAGCCCGTTAACGCGCGATACCGGCACGCTACTCAATTTATTGCCGACCTTGAGCCCTGAGATCATGCCCGTTCGTGGCTCAAACTTAGCGGCAGGTTTAACCCAAGCTAAAACGCTACTGGCTCAGGGTGGGCATATTCGCGGTGATATTATCGTGATGACAGATGGCATAACCGCAGCCCAATTTGATGACGCTAACTCGGCATTAAGTGGCACGCAATATCGTCTTGCGGTCGTCGCTTTTGGTACCAGCCAAGGCGCGCCAATTCGTCTCCCCGATGGACAATTGCAGCGCGACAGTAGCAACGAGGTCGTTGTGGCCAGCACTGACTTTGGCTTGCTACAAAAACTAGCAGCGGATAACAAAGGCGTGTTGATCCAAAATCGTACCGACGGCAATGATCTGGCCCAATTACAACATTGGTTAAGTGATACGGGCGATGCCAAAGCCACAGATCTTGACGGTGAAACCTGGCAGGATCTCGGCCCTTATCTCGCCCTGCTATTACTGCTGCCCGCCCTTTTCAGCTTTAGGCAAGGAATCGTGGCAAGCGTTGGATTTGCCACTCTCATTAGCGGTTTACTGCTCGCGGCCGCGCCTCAGCCTGCCCATGCCAGTGTGTGGGACAATGCCTGGGACAATGTGTGGAAAACGCCAGATCAGCAAGCGATGCAGGCCTATCAATCCCAAGATTATGCCAACGCCGCTAAGCAGTTTGAGTCACCCCAATGGCGTGGCAGCGCCCAATATAAGGCAGGTGATTATGAGCAAGCGCTGAAAACCTTCGAGCAAGATAGCTCAGCCCAAGGCCTCTACAATCAAGGCAATGCGTTGATGCAACTCGGTAAACCCGATAAGGCTAAGGAGCGCTATCAAGCCGCACTTGAAAAACAAGCCGATTTCCCAGCGGCGAAGGCCAACCTTGAACTGGCTGAAAAGCAATTGAAACAACAGCAAAAGCAGCAAGGTAAAAACGATCAACAGGATAAGAACCAAGATCAACAAGGCGATCAGCAGTCCGGTGATTCCAATTCAGGTGACCAACAGTCTGGCGACCAACAATCCGGTAATCAGCAGTCGCAGGATAAACAACAATCTGACCAAGATAGCGCTCAGAAAGATAAGCAAGATCAAGCGGGACAAGAGTCTCAGGATCAACAGGACAATGCCAATCCTGAGCAAAGCCCTGAGCAGCAAAAAGCGGATGAGCAACAGTCTGAGCAAGATAAGCAAAATGGCAATGCTCAGGACAAGCAGGATGAAGCTCAGCAAGATCCCGCTGAAGATAAAGCGCAACAGGATCAACAAGCCAAGCAGCAAAATGCCGAGCAGGATGCAAAGGACAATTCACCTGTAGATAATGAAGCGAAGATGCAGGCGCAGGCTAACGCCGATGCCGAGGAGCAAAAATCCGCTGAACAAGCAAAGCAAAGCGTTGGCGCCAAAGAAGCTCCAGAGCAAAATGCGCAAGATAAACAAGAGGCTGCTATGAGTGATTCTGTCGAAGCGCCGCCCACCAGTAGCGAACCGCTTCCCGCAGAAATGCAGCGAGCACTGAGGGGAGTGAGTGAAGACCCTCAAGTGTTACTTCGCAACAAAATGCAGTTGGAATATCAGAAACGCCGTCAAAATGGCCAAATATCAAAGGATAACGAACAGTGGTGATCAGACAATTTTTTATCCTGCTACTCCTTGCCATCGGAGTGGCTCATCCCGCCTTTGCACTCAGCAAAATTGAGGCATCGGTCGATCGCAATCCTGTGATGGAGGGCGAATACTTTGTGCTCAATATCAGCGTCGATGATGAAATCGATACCGGTAAGCTAGATACGTCCGCCCTGCTGAAAGACTTTATTGTTGGTCGCACCAGCGTGAGTCGCAGCACACAGATCATGAACTTCGATGCGGTCAAAGAGACTCGCTGGCAAGTGTTGCTCGCGCCAAAACAAAAAGGCCAGTTAACCATTCCAGCCTTTACTATTGATGGCATCAGCTCGGCGCCGATCCCACTCAAAGTGGTCGAAACGGGCAGCCAGCCCGCGCAAATGAACAACCTATTCATCGATGCCAAAGTGTCAACTGACGAGGCCTATGTCGGGCAGCTCATTACCTACAAGGTCAAACTCTATCTAGCGGTAGAATTACAAAGGGGCGTATTGAGCGCACCAGTAATCGAAGGCGCGCAGATCAAACAAATCGGCGAAGATAAGGATGGCTCTGAGATAGTCGATGGCCGCCGTTACCGCGTGATTGAACGCACCTATGGCATCATTCCCGACTTACCCGGCCAAGTGAACATCAAAGGCGCAACCTTTGCGGGCGATGTGCTAGTTGAATCCCAACGCCGCGGCGGCATGTTTGGCTTTAATGAAAGCCGCCCAATGCAAGCGGGCGCGCCCTCACTCACAGTGCAAGTGAATCCTGCACCGACAAGTTTCCAAGGCCAATGGCTGGTTGCCGATTTAGTGGTGTTAAAAGAGAACTTCCCTGAGGATATTAAAGAATTTACCGTCGGTAGCCCTATTACTCGCACTATGACTTTATTGGCTTCTAATGCCGATGAAAATAGCCTGCCAGATATAGTGCAAACCCTTCCTAATGAACTGAAGTCATACCCTGAAAAACCTCAGCGACAAACCTTTGTGCGCGATGCACAAATTGTCTCCCAGTACAGTATTACGTCGGCAATCGTTCCCAGCAAAGCGGGAACATTTACCCTGCCCGAAGTCAAAGTGCCTTGGTGGAATCCGCACCTTAAACGTCAAGAAACCGCGACGCTCCCCGCACGCACCATAGTGGTAACAGGCGGTGCGGTCACAGATGCGCCCGCCCAAGCCTCTTGGCAAGCCAATTCAGTGGCCGACAACAATGACTCCTGGATGGTTAAGGTGTTTGCTGCGCTATGGCTGATCACTCTCGTCGCTTGGATCATCACTTTAATCGCTTGGCGCCGCGCTTTAAAAAACCAATCGGCCGCCCCGACAGCCCTTAACGCTTCAATGAGTTCAGCACAATCAGTAAATGTTGCGGGCTTACAGGGATTGGAGCAAGCCTGTGCCAGTGGCGATGTGAGCCGCATTATGTTGCAGTTACAGCGCTACTTCAGTGAGTTACAGCAAGCGCCTATGACACTCGATAAAATTGCCGAGCAGTCACCGCAACTCGAACAGGCGATACAGCAACTGCAAATTGCCGCCTATAGTGCGAAGGCCGATGCCAACAGCCATACTGACAGTGCAAATACTAACAAGCTGACCGTAGAGTGCGCCGCATTGCTTAACGCGGTTAAGGCTTGTGAGCATAAACATTCAAACCCAAAATCGGCGCCATTAAGCCCACTGAACCCTAAGTAAATTAAGGATTTAATGAGAGAGAAGCGAGCTCAACTATGCTAAAAATTCAGCCAACAAGCCGAAAAAATAAAAATGTTTGCTAACTGGCGTAAGAAATCCGTCGAGCCCGCGGTCTCTTCTGACATGCTAAGTAAACAACGACGATACAACAGCCTAGTCAAGGCGCTACATGCAGACATCTTCCGCTACGCCTACTGGTTATGCGGCGATAAACACGTGGCTGAAGACATTACCCAAGAAACCTTCTTGCGGGCGTGGCGCTCTTTGGATTCCCTCAAGGATGATAAAGCGGCGAAGGCATGGCTGATCACGATTCTGAGGCGTGAGAATGCGCGGCGTTTCGAGCGTAAACAGTTCGATTATTCCGACGTTGAGCAAGATACCTTAGAGGACAATATCTCCAATAGCAGTGAAGAGCAGACCGAGCAATATCTGATCCGTCGGCAAATAGGCAAGCTGGATATCGAATACCGCGAGCCACTCTTACTCCAACTGATTGGTGGCTTTAGCGGCGATGAAATTGCCGAGCTGATGGAGCTCAATCGCAACACCGTAATGACGCGTTTATTTCGGGCGAGGAGCCAATTGAAAGAATTACTTGAGAAGAATGATGTGAGAGGTCAATCCAATGGATGAGCTTAAATTTAGACGTCAAGCTTATGAAGATCCTCATAATCAAGATGCTGATTTTCTGGCGCAAATTACTGCTAAGCCAGAAAACCAAGCCTTAATCAATGAGCTCAAAAACCTTGATGCCAAACTGACAAATGCATTGAAAGTAGAAGTGGCGGACGATCTCGCCGATAAGCTGATTTTGCGTCAGCAGTTACAACAACACCATAAACACCGCCGTCAGACGGGCTTTTTAGTGGCGATGGCGGCCTCGGTAGCATTTGTGGTGGGGATCAGTTTTAGTCTATTGCGTTTAGGGCCAATCGATTTAGCTGAACATGCACTGGCCCATGTCTACCATGAAGGTGTTGCTTTACAGGTGGATCAAAACATCAACTTTAATCAGGTCAATGCGCAGCTCGCGTCGATGAAAGACTTTGGCAATGCCAAGTTCACTCAACAACCGGGCAAAGTGTATTACACCTCCTATTGTGATTTTCAAGGGGTGAAAAGCCTGCACTTAGTGCTACAGGGCGAGCAAAGCAAGGTTACACTCTTTATCGTGCCACTCGAAAAACGTATGGTGTTAGACAAAACCTTCGCCGATGGCAAATACCAAGGAATGGGCTTTGAAACACCCGATGCGTTTATTTTGCTCATAGGTGAAGATAAAGCAGACCTTAGCTACGTGAAAGACGAAATCAAGAATACCTTTATCTAACCCCATCTTATCTCTGCTATTTTTAAATTAACCTCCGATATTTTCACGCGATCGGAGGTTAGATTTTAATCACACTTCTATCTGCTAATGGGCGATTGTTCAAACATCTGGTAGCATGCTTGCCACTTTTAATAATAACAAGATGGGAAAAGGCAAGATGACGATTGAAACCCCGATTTTAATCACATTTGTTGGTTACTTAGTATTGATGATGGGCATAGGTTTTTGGGCTTACCGTGCTACCGATACTGTTGATGATTATATTTTAGGTGGCCGCAAAATGGGCCCCGCTGTGACCGCACTCAGTGTGGGTGCATCCGATATGTCAGGTTGGCTGTTACTGGGTTTACCCGGCGCAGTTTACTTAGGCGGCTTAGGTGAAGCTTGGATTGGCATAGGATTAATTTTTGGCGCTTGGCTAAACTGGCTATTTGTCGCCAGACGACTGCGTATTTACACTCAACTCGCCGATAACGCCCTCACCTTACCGGATTTCTTCGAGAAACGTTTCCACGATACCCAAGGCTATCTCAAGCTCGTCTCCGCAATCACTATTTTAGTGTTTTTTACTTTCTATGCTTCCTCAGGCATGGTCGGTGGCGCGATTCTGTTTGAAAAAGTCTTTGGTCTCGATTACACAGTGGCGCTGGTGATTGGCTCAGCCATCATAGTCGGTTACACCTTTATTGGTGGCTTCTTTGCTGTGTGTTGGACAGACTTCTTTCAAGGCTGTTTGATGCTTGTCGCCCTCTTAATCGTCCCCTTTGCCGTTTTCTCTCACCCTGAAAGCCACGCCGGAATTGAAACTATCGATCCTGCGATGTTGGCCTTGGTCAGCGACAAAACCACAGTGATAGGCATGTTGTCTTTACTCGCATGGGGTCTTGGCTATTTTGGTCAGCCGCATATTTTGTCGCGCTTTATGGCGATAGGCAGTGCCGATGCCCTGCCCTTATCGCGCCGTATTGCCATGAGCTGGATGGTCTTATCTTTAATTGGCGCATTAGCCACAGGTATTGCTGGTTCTCTGTATTTCGCCAATGCGCCACTGGCGAATTCAGAAACGGTATTTATTCATTTAGCCCAAGCCGCGTTTAACCCTTGGATTGGTGGTCTACTTATTGCGGCCATTTTGTCGGCCATCATGAGCACTATCGATTCACAGTTGCTGGTGTGCTCAAGTGTTATCACTGAAGATTTTTATCGTAAATGGTTACGCCCTCAAGCGGATGATCGCGAGTTGATGATGGTCGGTCGCATGGGCGTGCTGGCGATTGCCGTGATCGCAGGCATCATTGCCCTCAATCCTGAAAGCAGTGTATTAAGCCTTGTGAGTTATGCTTGGGCAGGCTTTGGTGCGGCCTTTGGTCCTGTCGTCTTATTATCGCTATTTTGGAAGCAATACAGCCGTAATGGCGCCATTGCTACTATTATTGTCGGCGCATTAACGGTCGTAATTTGGAAGCAACTGACGGGGGGGGATTTTCGAGTTATACGAAATCCTCCCAGGATTTGTGTTCGCCACATTTGCCGGTATTTTGGTGAGCAAATTGTCTGCACCGAGTGAAAATGTAACAACAGAGTTCGAACAATTTAAGTCTGCACTCTAGTTTCGACACGCTTATATAACTTAAAAAGCGCACACTTGTGCGCTTTTTACATTTTGTATCCTTTTAAATACTCAACACACAATTACAAACCGTTAACGTCAATTGAAACCTATCGTTAAACCCAAAGCCCTTCATATCAAGCATCTGGCCAGACCATTCAAGCGTACTAAAGTTCAACCTCTGTTTTAAAGGTTTTTAATTAACTGAAAATTAACAATTTTCACATCTGGTCGGACTTGTTGAGGGTAGATTCAGTCCATAAGATGCCGAAGACTAATAAATGGATTTAAATACTTTCGGCTGACTAGGACCGAATAAAAATCCAATACTTATAAAAAATAGAGAGAATTATAATGAAAACATTCAACAAGACACTCATTGCCGTTTCTGTCGCATTAGCAAGTACTCAAACCTTAGCTTCAGGTTTTCAACTCAACAGTCAATCAGCCACAGGTATGGGCCGTGCATTTGCTGGTGATGCGGTTATTGCCGATAACGCTTCTGTGTTATCACGTAACCCTGCTGCTATGGCATTATTCGATAAAGATGCGATCTCATTCGGCTTAACTTATGCCGATATTACTGTTGATGTTAAAGACGTTAACTTTGCCGGTGGTGCCGTTGACTTAGGCAGCATCGATGATGCGGGTAGCTCTAAAATTATCCCTAATATTTTCTACATCCACCCAATCGACGATAAGTTCGCCGTGGGCTTTGCTGCGTTTTCTAACTTTGGTACCGGTACCGATGCCAGCTCACTTTCAAAGAGTTTACCTGCAAACTCACCAGCACCTTATGATTTACTCGGCGAAACAGAAGTCACAACGGTTAACTTTAACGCCAGCCTTTCATACCGTATTAATGAAATGTTCAGTATCGGTGCGGGTGTGGATGCCATCTACGGTGAAGGTCGTTTAACCCGTAACATGGGCACTACGCCTTTGGTTGACGTCGACGCTGACGGCTGGGCCTTCGGTGGTATAGTGGGTGCCACTATTGAGTTAGATAAAGATAACCGTTTCGGTATCAGCTATCGTTTCAGCCCAACAGTGAATGTTAAAGGTGATGTCAATACAATTACATCAAACACTTTACCAAATGTTGGTAAAGTGAATGTTGCCACCAGTTTTGATAGTTTAGATGTACCACTCGCCGATATTTTCCAATTTGCAGGTTTCCATCAGCTAACGTCTAAATTTGCAGTGCACTACACAGCGCAACACACCCAATGGGGTAATTTTGACCAAATCACTGCTAAAGATGGTGTAGCAACTATTCTACCCGGCCAAACAGGCGCTGGTATGTCTATGGATATTGGTGACAAGGCTCTGAAAGAATACCAATGGAAAGATTCATGGTTATTCAGCCTAGGTGGTACTTATACTATCAACGAACAATTCACCGTTCGTGCAGGTTATATGCATGACCAAGGCGTTGTGGACGAAATTAGCTCAATTTCATTCCCAGACTCTGACCGTAACTGGTATACAGCGGGTATGAGCTACAACATCAACCCACAAAACACCGTTGACTTTGGTATCGCTTATATTAAAGGTGAAAAAGTTCACCTGATCGAAAACAGCTCTATCACAGGCATAGGTCCTGTGAATGCAATTACTGAATCAAGCGGTATGTACTACTCAGTTCAATACAGCTACCAGTTCTAAGCTAAACGCTTAATCCTAAAAGCCGCATTTTTTGCGGCTTTTTTGTATCTTAAGCATTTATTGCCTAAAGTTAATTCATACTCCTATACACGCAGCTACGGCTATGGCTAAAGTCATTGGACTCGGTGGAATTTTCTTTAAAAGTGCAGATCCCGTTACCTTGGCAACTTGGTATAAAACCCACCTTCAGGTCCCCATTGAAAACTGGGGCGGCGCCGCGTTTTATCACACAGATAAAGCGACGCTCGGCTACCATGTTTGGACGCCCTTCGCCCATAGCACGGACTATTTTGAGCCTTCAGATAAGAGCTTTATGTTCAATTTTATCGTTGATGATCTGGCCCAAGCGCTCATGCAGGTCGAACAAGGAGGCGGTCAGCTCGTGGGTGACATTGAAGATTCAGAGTTTGGCCGCTTTGGCTGGTTTATCGATCCCGACGGCAATAAAGTCGAATTATGGCAGCCAAGTGTTATTCCTCCGGAAAAATAGCCCGTCTCAATAAAGCGACATCAAGCTGATATCGCCAACTTGTCTCCCTCAAATCTTAAGCGGCATCTATCCCGAATAAACCCAGTGCATGACTTAGGTTTATTGGGTATCGTAGGCTGAGTTTATCTAATCAAGAGATTCTTTTTATGGAAAAAAATAACATCCTTCCTGCCCTGCTGCTGGGCGGTTTCCTTTGTGCTGGGCTTGTGTATGTTGGTCAGACAGCAAGCACAGCGTTATTGCAGATGAAAGCTATGGAACGCACAGTGACAGTCAAGGGCTTAGCGGAAAAAGAAGTCAAAGCCAATGTAGCGATTTGGCCAATTAATTTCACTGAGGTTGATAATAATCTGCCTAAACTCTACGAGACGGTTCAGCAAAAAACCGACCGCGTCGTGGCGTTTTTAAAGGAACAAGGATTTAGCGATAGCGAAATTACCGTATCTTTGCCTTCAATTGAAGATCGCCAAGCACAAGGTTATGTCGACCCCAACGTCAGATACCGTTACTCGGCAAAGGTGAATTTGTCGGTTTATACCCCGCAAATTGATTTAATGCTCAATACCCGTAAGCAGATGATTAGCTTAGTGAAGGAAGGCATAGCGATCGCCAGCCAAGAGTATGACAATCGCACCGAATTCCTGTTTACCGATCTCAATTCAGTCAAACCTGTGATGGTGCAAGAAGCCACTCAAAATGCCCGTGAAGTGGCGGAAAAATTTGCTAAGGATTCAGATTCTCGCCTCGGAAAAATTAAAACCGCTAGCCAAGGCCAGTTCACTATTTCGGATCGCGATAACAGCACGCCTTACATTAAACAAATTCGCATTGTGTCCACACTCACCTACTATTTAAATGACTAAATCTTAGGCTTAGTCGGAACTCACTGAAACGATAGGAATAAGGCACTTATGGGCCTTATTCCTAAATTAGGGAAATACACTATATTAAATTTTTCTAATAAATATTGATTGCCTATTGAAAATAACTCCATTAGAATTTACTCATGAATTACATCTGGGATGATATGAATTATGACGTCAATTTCTCGCGTTCTTTTCTTACTGCTGGCGCTTGCCAGTACTCAAGTTCAGGCTGCCTCAGTCGAAACCATCGAAGTCTTAACTAAACCCTACGCCAATTGGGTCACCTTAGATGCCACCATAGAAGCAGTAAAAGCGGCGACTGTGTCAGCGCAAACCTCTGGTCGTATCGTCAAACTCAACTACGATGTTAACGATGTTGTCCCCGAGGGAGCCGCCCTACTAGAGATCACCAGTAAAGAACAAGGCGCTGAGCTCGCAAGCTTTGAGGCCGATTTAGCCAAAGCCAAGGCCTTGAATGTTGAAGCACAGGCGCAATACAAACGTTATAAAGAGTTATTTCCCCAAGGCGCGATTTCTAAGGGCGCGATGGACGAAGCCACCGCCAATGCTAAGGCCACAGAGCAAGCCGTAACCGCAGCGCAAGCCCGCGTCATCAAAGCCAGCGAATCCTTAAAATACACTGTGGTATCAGCGCCTTTTAGTGGTGTAGTCACAGAGCGTTTTGTCGAACTGGGCGAAACCGTGAGCCCAGGACAAGCACTACTTTCAGGGTTTTCCGCGAGTCAAATGCGCGCCATTACCCAAGTGCCGCAGCGCTATATCAACCAGCTGAAAATCGCCCCCGAATTCCTCGTCCGTTTAAGTGATGGCCGCGAGTTAACCTCAAAGGATCTCACTATTTTTAGTTTTGCCGATCCCGTCAGCCACAGCTACCAAGTGCGCATTAATCTGCCTGAAAATGAAGCTAATCTTCAACCCGGCACGTGGGCAAAAGCTTCCTTTAAAAATGGCGAGCGAGAAAAAATCCAACTGCCCACCTCAGCGCTACTGACAATGAACGAACTTAGCAGCGTTTACCTTAAAAAGGGCGAAGAATTTGTACTCACCCAAGTCCGTGTCGCCAATCCCTTAGATGGGGAGGTCGAAGTGCTGGCGGGCCTTAAGTCAGGTGATAAGGTTGCCGTTGATGCCTACCAAGTGTTGCTCAACAAAAAGCAATAAATTCCCTAGCGACTTAAGCTTTGTCGAGGTTGTTTTATGAAACATGCTCCAGTACCACAGACCACACTTGGGATTTCCGGTCGAATTGCCGCCGCCTTCCAAAATAGCGCCATCACGCCGCTATTAGCGCTTCTCGGACTCTTGCTTGGCTTATTTGCTATTTTGGTGACGCCAAAGGAAGAAGAGCCACAAATTGATGTCACCTTTGCCGACGTGTTTATTCCTTTTCCCGGCGCGACACCTACCGAAGTTGAAAACTTAGTCACCTTGCCTGCGGAGCAAGTGATCTCAGAAATCAAAGGCATAGATACCCTATATTCGTTCTCCCAACCCGATGGCGCGCTGATTATCGTCATCTTTAAGGTCGGCGTCGCGCGCAATGATGCCATCGTCAGCCTGTACAACCAGATTTATTCCAATATGGATAAATTGCCAAGAGGCGCAGGGGTGGGCGATCCGCTAATTAAACCCCGCGGCATCGATGATGTGCCCATTGTCAGTTTGACCTTGTGGTCAAAGGACAGACAAGTCTCTGCCGAGCAACTGACCCATGTCGCCCTTGGATTAGAAACCGAAATTAAGCGCATTCCCGGTACCCGCGAAATCTATACCGTTGGGCAGCACGACATGGTGGCCAACATACGTATCGATCCCGCCAAGATGAACAGCTTTAATCTGACCTACGACAAGTTAAGACAAAGTCTAAATGACAATAATATGGTCTCTATGCCTGCATCCTTAGTGCAAGGTAATCAAGAGATTAAAGTTCAGGCTGGGCAATTTTTACAATCCATAGACGATCTCAAACAATTAGTTGTCAGTGTCTATCAAGATAAACAAGGCAAGCATATTCCGATTTATTTGGCGGATATTGCCGAAATCAGCTTAAAAAGTGATACCCCTAAGCAGAGTGTTTGGCACGCGGATAAAACCGACATTTATCCCGCCGTCACTATCGCAATTGGTAAACAAGCGGGACAAAATGCCGTCGATATCGCCGACAGTGTGATTGAGCGGATTGCTAAGGTCGACAATGTGTTGATCCCCGCGAATGTCGAAGTCACAGTGTCACGTAACTATGGCGAAACCGCGGCGGATAAATCTAACACCCTTATTTTAAAACTGATTTTTGCCACCAGCGCCGTAGTCGTACTGGTCTTTTTAACCATGGGCGCACGCGAATCCTTAGTCGTAGGTGTGGCCATTATTATAACGCTGGCGATCACCCTTTTCGCCTCTTGGGCGTGGGGATTTACCCTAAACCGCGTGTCCTTGTTCGCCTTGATTTTCTCTATCGGCATCTTGGTCGACGATGCCATAGTCGTGGTTGAAAACATCCATCGGCACATGGCGCTCGGCAAAAAGTCCTTTAGTGAGCTTATCCCTGTGGCGGTCGATGAAGTCGGTGGCCCGACGATTCTGGCGACGTTCACTGTTATCGCGGCACTGCTGCCGATGGCTTTTGTATCGGGCTTAATGGGGCCTTACATGAGTCCGATCCCCATCAACGCCAGTATGGGCATGTTGATTTCTCTAGTGGTTGCCTTTGTCGTCACCCCTTGGCTCAGTCGTAAACTGCTGAAACACAATGACAAGCACGATAGTGCCCAAGCCTCACACGAGGATGAAGCCGAAACTAAGATGGTGCGCCTCTTCACCCACTTAATTGGTCCTTTCCTGCTGGGTAAAAATGCCCGTAAGGCAAGAATGGGACTGGCTGCCGGCGTATTTGTGTTGATCGGTATCGCCGTCGCGCTCCCCGTCGGTCAGCTCGTGGTGCTGAAAATGCTGCCCTTCGATAATAAGTCCGAGTTTCAAGTTATGGTGGACATGCCCGAAGGCACTCCCGTAGAGCAAACCCAAAGAGTGCTACAGGATTTGAGTCGCTATCTGACGACAGTCCCTGAAGTCGAGCATGTGCAGTTGTATGCGGGCACTAACGCGCCAATGAACTTTAACGGCTTAGTGCGTCACTACTTCCTGCGTCACAGCCAAGAGCTTGGCGACATTCAAGTTAACTTAGTGGATAAAAAACACCGCAAACGCGACAGCCACACCATAGCGGTATCGGTGCGTGACGATCTGCAGCAAATTGGCGAGCAATATCAAGCCAATATCAAAGTAGTTGAAGTGCCACCTGGACCGCCAGTGTGGTCGCCGCTGGTTGCAGAAGTGTATGGCCCAAGCCCCGCAATCCGCGAGCAAGCCGCTTACGAGATGCAGGCGCTGTTCCATGAAACCAAAGATGTGGTCGATATCGATATTTTCTTACCCGCTGCCCAGCAAAAATGGCAGGTGATGATCGACCGCAGTAAAGCCAGCCTGATGGCCGTGCCCTACAGCAATATTGTCGACTTGATTGCCACCTCCGTTGGCGGCAAAGATGTGAGTTATTTACATCAAGCCCAGCAAAAACAACCGATACCGATCCGCCTGCAATTAGACGAAGGCGCGAAAGTCGATTTAGAGCAAGTGCTGAATATGAAGTTACTGAGCCAAACGGGGCAATCCGTGCCTGTGTCTGAGCTGGTAACCATCAAACGCGGCAAAATCGATGCACCGATTATCCATAAGAATATGATCCCTATGATCATGGTCGTCGCCGATATGTCGGGGCCACTGGACAGCCCACTCTACGGCATGTTCGACATGGCGGGTAAAATTGATGGCGCCGATGGCTTAGGGTTTGATCAACATTATATTCACCAACCCACAGGGCTAGACTCGGTCGCCGTGTTGTGGGATGGCGAGTGGAAAATCACCTACGAAACCTTTAGAGACATGGGCATCGCCTATGCGGTCGGCATGATCGCCATTTATCTCTTGGTAGTGGCGCAGTTTAGATCGTATCTCGTGCCGCTCATCATCATGGCGCCCATCCCATTAACTGTGATTGGTGTAATGCCAGGCCATGCCCTGCTCGGAGCGCAATTCACCGCGACGTCCATGATAGGCATGATAGCGCTGGCGGGGATTATTGTGCGTAACTCGATATTATTGGTCGATTTTATCAATCAAGAAACCGCATCCGGCGTGCCCTTTGAGCGGGCAGTGATCCACTCGGGTGCCGTGCGGGCCAAACCCATTATGCTCACCGCATTAGCGGCCATGATTGGGGCGCTGTTTATCCTTGATGATCCGATTTTCAATGGCTTAGCGATCAGTCTGATCTTTGGTATTTTTATCTCGACCATACTGACCTTAGTTGTCATCCCAGTGCTGTACTACACAGCAATGAAAAACCGCATGAATACTGTTCAGATACAGACACAAAACTAACCACAACAAAGGCCATTACAAGATGGCCTCAAGGAGTAAGGTATGTCATTAGAACGCAGCATTATGGCTTTTGCCGGATTTATGGTGTTACTGTCACTGGTGTTAACCGCCTATGTGCACCACAACTTTCTGTGGTTAACCGCATTTGTTGGCGCTAACCTGTTCCAAAGTGCTTTTACCGGTTTTTGCCCTGCCGCCATGGTTTTACGCAAATTGGGTGTAAAATCAGAGGCTGAAATTGCCAAGCAAAGCTAAGCCACACAAAGTCACTACTTAATAGTTAAGACTTAAGAGTTAAGAGTTAAGATTTAGGTGAGTAAGTACCCGCTTGGCTAAAACAAGCTTGCCCAAAAGATCGTCAAGGAGAGATAAAGTGACCCACAACCTAGTAATCCGTGGCCAAAGCCTAATGCGCTTAGCCCTGTTAAGCCTGCAGTCGCTGGTACTCATGCCACTGCTACTAATGCCCATGATGGCCAGCGCCGCCGACCAAGACCCTGTAATCGCATGGGATAAAATTGCCGCAGGCGCTATGGTGCTCGATGTCAGAACGCCCGAAGAATTTGCCGAAGGTCATCTAGCCAATGCGGTAAATATTCCCTTTGAGCAAGTGGCAGAGGAGTTTGCTAAGCGCGGCATCGCCAAAGATGCCCCTGTTGTCTTGTATTGCCGCAGTGGCCGCCGTAGCAGTATCGCAACCGAAGCCTTAGTCGCTGCTGGATACACTCAAACCTATAATGGTGGCGGTTATTCCACCTTAGTTGAGGCGCAAAAAGCACCCGCGAAGTAATTCACCGCCATCGAATAGGCTCTAGTGTAGTGTAGCGAAGCAAGTATAAATCACTTAAGCACTGTCACCTCGCTCTAGTCATTCAAGGTTTAACTACTAAAAGCGCCCTTTGGCGCTTTTTTATGGTCTAAGTGAATAAGCTTACTTTACGCAATAGCCTATCAATCAACATTGCTTTATATAAAAAGCTTTTATCCACCCCAACATTAAACTTCTAAGATGGCGGGCGAATGGCGAGATATTGAAGTATCTTATTAGCGTAAATCTATTCAGATAAAAATTAGTAATCGTTTTCGCTGCTACACAAGTAACATAAATGAGCCGATGTATGGCAAAAAATTAACTATCTAACATGTTCAAAACGTAGATGACCTTCATTAACGCCAGTCTCACTAAAACCATTGGAAATCAAAACCCTTTTTGATGCTTCATTTTCCGCTGAAGTATGAGCAATAATGTTCTTTGTTTTTTCAAAAGAGTAAGCATGGGAAACGAGTGTATTAACAATTTCAGTAGCATAGCCACGACGCTGCCACTCAGGTAGCACTGAATAACCAATTTCAACCATCCCATGGCTATCTGGAGGTCCAAAATAACCACCAGAGCCAACTAGCGTTCTTTCTCCTGAAACAGGATTAATATCAATTACATACCAGCCATACCAACCTTTTGCTGCTTCACCGCCATTTTCATAGCAAGCAAGGAAAAACGCCATTGCATCACAATCGTATTCGCCACAAGGCCAAGCATTTGAAACAATTGCATTTAATTTTTCAGCAAGTAACTGTGGTGTTTCAAGCTCTATATGAAGATGATCAGTTGAAGAAGATATCAATACGATCCGCTTAGATGTTATATTTTTTATAATTTTTATTTACTCCAATTTAGGATTTATAGTGCCCAGCCTTAAATTCGTGCACTCACTCGCTTAAACCATGCCACAAGATAAGCAACTTAACCTCATGAATTAATTTAACTTACCACCCATCCAATAGACACGCTATTAGGCAAAATGCTTATATGTTAAATTTTGTGAAAATGCGAAAAATCAAACTTATATATGCAGATTATTAGAAGTAAAGCGCCACACTAATGAGCGTGATAATAATTTAAATGAATATATTTTTTAGACTGCTCTAACGATGAAAAATAAATCAGATTATTTAAAATTTTTAATTGAAAGTTATCGACATAATTAGCCTCACAAACATAATTGAAGCATGTACGAGTTTGCAGTGGTAGCTCATATCCTGTACCGCTATTTTGGATAATGTTCACTCAGCATTTACCGTTAAAAGCCATATCGCATGCTTTCACTTCTCGTTTTGCCGCTCACATTCCCCTTCAAAAAACACCTCAACAAATTAACGTGAATGGCTTAGCCGTCGTCAATGAATTGGCAACCGCCACTCCCTTGACAGGATTTTGCAACAATTTCGCATAATCAATCACTTGAGAAAATCTTATTATTATCCTTAAACTTTAAAGTTCAATTTAGTTATTTATAATCACTAAAAAATATATGCATAAATTTCAATACCATGAAAACAAACAAATCAATATAAAGTACTCATATTGACCGTAAATTCGCATTCGCTTATTCATTTTTACCACATAAAAAAACAAAAATTTGAATAGAATTTGGTTACAACTCGTTACATGTTGAATTTATATTCACATTAACTGCTTATAAAATATAGATTTTTACAAGCGACCATACCATTAACAATTGATTTACAAATACTTTAGTCGCAGATAGATTCACTAACCGAGTAGCATCTGAGTCGTAGTTATTCTTATGAAACATAAAATAATAATGATTAACACTAAATTGACCATGGAAGAAGAACATGACAATCAACAGAACCACTAAAATAGCGTTAAGCCTTTCAAGCTTAGCTATTGCGATCTCAGCCGGTGTACAAGCAGCACCACAAGCCCCAGGTTTTGCCGCAGCATTACAAGCACAAACCTCTCCACTGCCAAAGCGTTACATTGTGAAATTTAAAAACGCCGATGCAGCGGCCATTATGTCGGCCAGTAATGTGCAATCAATGAGTGATCAGCAATCAAGTGACGCGACAACTGATGCGCTGCCAAGCACGATGAATTATCAGCCACAAATGGCGGAAATCAGTGCCCAGCACACTGCATTGAATAAAGTGCAAGCGAAAGAAATGAAGCGTATCGGCCGCAGTAACAGCTACTCGGTCAAACTCGATGCTAACGGCATCAATACCTTAAAAAAACGCGCCGATGTGGAATATGTTGAAGAAGACATGCCGCGTCACTTACTGAGTGAAAGCACACCCTGGGGCCAAACCTTTGTAGGGGCGACTCAGTTAAGCGATAGCCAAGCGGGCAACCGCACGATTTGTATTATCGATTCTGGTTACGACCGAAGCCACAGCGAATTAGGTGGCAACAATGTCACGGGTACCAATAACTCAGGTACAGGCAACTGGTTTGAGCCGGGCAACAACAACGCCCACGGCACTCACGTTGCTGGCACGATTGCGGCGATTGCTAACAATGACGGCGTGATCGGCGTAATGCCAAATCAAACTGCCAATATTCATGTCGTTAAAGTGTTTAACGAATCGGGCTGGGGTTACTCTTCATCTTTAGTGGCCGCAGTAGACACTTGTGTTGCCAACGGCGCTAACGTTGTCACTATGAGTTTAGGTGGCGCGGGTTCCAGCACCACTGAGCGTAACGCTCTGGCTGCACATTATAATAATGGCGTGCTCTTGATTGCCGCTGCGGGTAACGCAGGCGACAGCACTCACAGCTACCCTGCATCCTACGATGGCGTGATGTCTGTTGCCTCTGTGGATAATCATAAAGACCACTCGGCATTTTCCCAATACACCAATCAAGTGGAAATATCTGGCCCAGGTGAAGCGATTCTGTCGACGGTTACCCGTGGCGAAGGCCGTTTAGCCGATATCACTATCGGTGGTCAGTCTTACTTTGATTCAGGTGTCGTGCCACATAATCGCCTCATTTCATCGGGCGGCAGCTATGTACCTGCGCCATACAATGGCACAGCGACAGCCACACTTGCCGAATGTAGCGTCAGCGGAACTAGCTTCAACTGCGGCAACATGACCAATAAGATTTGTTTAGTGGAACGTGTTGGCAATCAAGGCACAAGTTACCCTGAAATCAATGCGGCTAAAGCCTGTAAAAATGCCGGTGCCAGTGCAGCGATTGTTTACAGTAACGCGGCATTACCTGGCTTACAAAACCCCTTCCTTGTCGATGCAAACAGTGAAATCAGTATGGTTTCCGTATCAGTGGATCGCGCAACAGGTTTAGCACTGCGTAATCAACTGGGTGCGACAGCAACAGTCAGCAACCAAGGCAATAAAGATTACGAGTACTACAACGGTACTTCGATGGCGACGCCACATGTGTCAGGTGTTGCAACCTTAGTGTGGAGCTATCACCCTGAGTGTAGTGCGGCGCAGGTTCGTAATGCATTGAAAATGACCGCCGAAGATCTTGGTACTGCAGGCCGTGACAACTACTATGGCTATGGTTTAGTCAACGCTGTTGCCGCGAAAACCTTCTTAGATGCCTCTTGTACTGGCCCAACGGGTCCGGTTGATCCAACACCAACCGATGGCGTGTTAGTTAACGGTGTGGCTAAAACGGGCTTAGGCGGCGCAGCGAGTGAAGAACTGCACTTCTCCTTTGACGTACCACAAGGCGCAACTAACTTAGGCTTTGTGATGAACGGTGGAACAGGTGATGCGGACTTGTATGTGCAATATGGTGCAGCGCCGACTACAGCTAACTATGATTGCCGTCCGTATAAAAGTGGCAATAGCGAGTCTTGCCCAATCACCAATGTCCAATCAGGCACTTACTACGCCATGCTAAAAGGCTACTCGGCCTTCACTGGTGTGTCATTAACAGCAAGCTACACAGCATCTAGCGGCGGTACTCCACCGACTACGCCTGCAAGCTATAGCAACACTGATAACTACAACATCCCTGATAACAAAGCAGCAGGGATCACTAGCCCAATCACAGTCACTCGCACTGGTGATTCAGGCACTGTGACTGCGGTAGTGAACATAGTCCACCCTTATATTGGTGACTTAAAAGTACAGCTGATCAGCCCTTCTGGTAAAACAGTTACATTGCATAGCAACACAGGTTCAGGTGCTGCCAATATCAACAAGAGCTATACCGCTGATATGACGGGTGCTAATTCGAACGGCGTATGGAAGTTAAAAGCCGTAGACAGTGGCCGTGGTGATGTGGGTTATATCGATAGCTGGGAGCTGAGCTTCCAATAAGTCGAAATCGATGCTCATTACTGAAAAATGAAAGTAATAAATGAAAAGAGCCTGCAATCGCAGGCTCTTTTTTTACAAGACATGTTATGCAATATCTTTGAGGATTTCAGGTTCTATCAACACGCTGGTCTCATTATCCGATAGCCAAATTTGGCCTTCGCTGATAGAAACCTGCAATGCCATATTGCGCCCAACAAAGGCTTCCATCGCCGTGACCGACTCTTCGGCAATATTCCACACGGTTAAATTCTGGTAACGCTCTAACGCCTGCTGATTCTGTTTCCACCAAATGGGTACACTACGGCCACCATAGGTAAATAACTGCACAACTTTGGCGCGGCCACTGGCCTTTCGCAGCCATTTCTCATCGGCCTGACCAAACTCAACCCACAGATCAATTTCGCCTGATAAGGTTTTGTCCCACAGCTCTGGCTCGTCATCGACGCACAAACCTTTACTAAAACTTAAGGTTTCGCTGGCATTCACAATAAACGCCAGTAAACGCACCATCATGCGGCCATCGGTTTCGGAAGGATGCTGGGCAAGCGTCAATTGATGGTCTTGGTAATAATTCCGATCCATATCGGCTATCTGTAAATTGACCTTAAACACGGTCGCTTTGAGGGCCATAGTCATCCTAAATGCAGAGTGAAATCCTGAAACAGCGAAATCCTAAAATAAGGCTGCCGAGTCTACCTGAGACTCGGCATTAGCTCAAACGAACAATAAGATACGTCCATCAAATCGAACAGAAAGTGCAATCGGACAGAAGGCAGAATCGATAAGAGGTTAAATCGCGCCGGGTCGTAAATGCTTAGCCATGGGGAAATGCGCCTTCAACAGACTGATTTTTTGCGTATCGGCCACCAGCAACATGCGAGTGCCCTGCTCGTACTGCTGACTCAATTCACTGAGTGCGGGTAACTCGCCCCGATTAGCGTCTCGACGCACTAATTCTGCCAATTCGTCGCTCAAATCGCCTTGGCTATAGATCCAATCGAGGCGCTGCAGTAACGGCATGGCGGCGAGCGGCAGTAAGTCGACAGAGGCTGAATCATCCAGCAAAAGGATTTCGCCGCGGCTAACTAAATTATTAAACGCATTATGGTAATGCTCGGCGGTACGACTATCGAAACGGTCGCCATTGGTATCGAAAAAACGTTCCCAAAATAAGCGACGTTTCGAGGTTGAATCGAGCTTGTCTTGCACTTCGACGCGTCTATCGGCGACAAAGTCGAATAAAGGCTTGAGTGATTGCGGTAGGCTGGATTCTAAGCGCGAGCGAATCGTGCGTGCAAATACCGGTGCCGCGCCCGCAGTGCTGATCGCGACCACTAAACGGCCTCTATCGACAATCGAAGGCGTAATAAAGCGACAAAAAGCTGGATTATCAACGGCATTAACCCAAATACCGCGCGCGGTGGCTAGAGTCGCCAACTCGGCATTAAGACTATCGTTTGCCGTGGCTAAATACACCAGATCATAATTTTGAATATCGGCGTGGACCACTTCACGCTGGGATAGCAGAATACGCCCCGTATCGGCATAACGCTGCACTTCAGGATTCACTTCAGGGGCTATCACGTGAATACTGGCTTCGGTACGTGTCAGCAGCGCCAGCTTACGGCTTGCCACATCACCCGCCCCCACCAGCAAAACATTTAAGTGAACCGTATCGACAAACAAGGGGAAATATTGCATTAAATGAGATCCTGAACGCTTAATCCTGCACGACTGGCAGTTGACGCTGTACCCAGCCCTTATAGCCACCAATCAAAGAGGCAACGCGGGTGTAACCCATGAGTTGCAGATTATGGGCCGCCAAGGCTGAGCGCGCACCACCTGCGCAATAGAGTAATATGGGGGTATGTTTATCGGGGAAACGTGCTTCGATATCACGCTCTAAAATACCCCGGCTTAAATGTTTCGCTTGGGGTAAATGATCCTGCAGCCACTCGCGATCCTCACGCACATCCACAAGGTGCCAGCTGTCATCGGCCTGATAGGCTTCAATGGTCACTTCGGTGATGTTAGGCAGAATTGCGTCAACAAGGGCGGAAAAAGCACTGGGATGCGACATCACTAACTCCTAGATAAGATATTGAATGACATGATGAATGTCAGCTTATCAGCAAAGTGTAATCTTCTCATCCAGTAGACGCAATCTTTCAGCCACAGCACAAAGCAAAGGTGATCGCCTATCCAAGGTTAATTGTGGCTTTCACTGCGCTCAGAGCTGCATTGCCAGCACAGCTCAAAACTGCCTTCATTGGTTTCATGGCACTGCACACATTGCCACTGTGGGCTTTCGACATCCAACGCATTCAGTTGCACTTGCGCCGACGCATGTTGGGACTCGCCCACCCACAACTCGACGTTTTGCATCCCTGTCGGAAGCTCACCAATCCCGCCCAATAGCGCTTCACCTCTGAGCTCAACATGAATACCACAGGCCTCTAATAAACCTTTCCATGTGTGGGCTTGCAATAAATTACCACCAGCAACTAACACTTTACGTTCTTCCATGCGACATCCTACGGCTACAACTCTCTGGAATATGGGTTGCCGACATCCTACTGCTAAATAGCCGAGCCTGTCGAGCGCTGATTTTTACACCAGTTGTTAATTTAATTAACATTCCATTTTTACAGCATAAGTGACTATAACTTTGTGAGTTTGCTAGCAGAATGTCAGATCCACCTCAAAACTGAGGTAAAAAAAAGCCACCGACGAGGTTAATGCCGATCAGTTAAGACAGATCGCTTGACGATCTCGCTGAAAAGATCAAAATCCGATGACCTCATGTCATCGGATTTTTTTATGCAACTCTCAGAAGCACTCGCCCGC
>NZ_JAJAEF010000038.1:0-28379 GCF_020447145.1 Shewanella sp. SR1
AACCATATTCAGCCGTCGATGACAGACGGTTATGATTGCTATCAAAATGCGTTAGCAGAACGAGTAAACGGGATCCTGAAGCAGGAGTTTTTACTCTACCGATGTAAAACGCTGGAAGAGCTGAAGAGACTTGTTAGAGAATCGATAGCGATATACAACGAAATGAGACCGCATCTGAGTTTGGATATGGAAACACCCAATCAGGTGCATAATAGAAAAGGCCAGCTACTGGAGCTGGCCTAGAAACTGTCAACCTATCTTAGGACGGGACATATCACCAAATGATAATTCAGACTACTCCATCACTAAGCGAGGTCTAATACCAATCACAGCCTAGGTTAACTCTTCACTAAAGTCTCATCTACAGCTTGAAGTGGATCAGCGGTATTATCCTCAATAGCAACTTTAGCTTCAGCCTTTTCATCCGCTTTTGCCTTTGCTAAAGCGGCTTCTGCGGCGGCTTTATCTTGGGCTTCCTGTGCTTCTCGCTCTGCAATCGCTTGCTGTACTTTGGCTTCTTCTAAGGCTTCAATCGGTAGCAGACTAATCAGCTCAATACCATTCGGGAACACAGTATCATTGCCTGACACGACAACGACCTTACCTTCCTTGGTTAAATAAACCAGTGGCATAGCCGTTTCACCGTAACGCTTACGGAAATGCTCAAAGCTGAAGTTTTCGGTTAAATTGGTCACTTTAAGTTGAGCGCCCCTCGCCATCAGGCTTGCTATCTTGGCATAGGACACGGCATCACCAAACAGACATAAACGCTGCTTATAAGTTTCAGAGAGCTGGTGGCGCGCACTGCCCACTTCGGTATTATTTAAGCCAAAGACCTTCTTAGTGCCAAAGAAATCTTGAAAATGGAAACTCACTAAAGGGTTCAATTGTCGATAAGGGGAAATGATCAACACGCGGCCAATCCCAGTTAAATCCATATAGGTTTCAGCATGTTCCGATGCGGGATTGCCAAAATACACCGGGATATTATCCATACGTGCCAGGCGAATATTATCCCAGTTATTATCAGCCAATAGCACTTTGACATCCTTGGCTTTTAAGATTTTCGCTAACTCACGGGGAAATTTAGAAGCACCGAAAATCAATAAACCTTGGGCAGAATCGGCTTTGACACCGAGGAATCGCGCCCAACGTCCCGCGGTTAAACTTTGGATAACGACCGTGCCGATAATAATTAAAAACACTAAGGGCACAATCGCATCGGCGCCTTGCACATTGTTGGCTTCTAACTTAATCGCAAACAATGACGATACCGCCGCAGCGACTATGCCTCGCGGCGCAATCCAGCATAAAAACCACTTATCGGCCCTCGACAAAGAGGTGCCGATACCTGAAACCCAAATACTCAGCGGACGTGCTAACAACATAGTGACCGCTAAAACGCCTAGTCCACCCCAACCTAAGTCGAGCATGGCATTAGAATCTAATCGCGCCGCCAATAAAATAAACAGTGCCGAAATCAGTAGTACGGTTAAGGTCTCTTTAAATTCAAGGATTTCAGCAATATCCACACCGCGCATATTGGCAAGCCAAATGCCCATAACGGTCACAGTCAGTAGACCCGACTCTTCCTGTAATAGGTTCGAGCCGACAAAGATGCCAAGCATTAAGGTTAAGACTGCGGTATTACGCAAATAATGTGGCAACAGGTTGCGTCTTAATATTTGCCCAGTGAGGTAACCTGCTGCCGCTCCAAGCCCTAATCCTAGAGAAAGCATTGAACCAAGGGCATAAAGCACATGCGTTGTCTGATCGCCTGAAACTGTAATATATTCAAAAACTAATACTGCGAGCAGCGCGCCTATGGGGTCAATGACTATGCCTTCCCAGCGTAAAATACTCGCCAACTGGGATTTGGGACGCACACTTCTGAGCATAGGCACGATAACCGTCGGCCCCGTCACCACCACTAATGCGCCAAAGAGGAGTGCAATTTCCCAACTAAAATCGAGTAAATAAAAGGTGGCCGTGCTGATACAAGCCCAAGTGATCACTGTCCCTATGGTCACAAGATGCGTCACCATACGACCATGATCTTTGATTTCTTTAAAGTTGAGAGTCAATGCGCCTTCAAACAAAATCACGGCAACCCCGAGAGAAATGATCGGAAAGAGTAAATTGCCAAAAATAGCATCGGGATTAAGGAAGCCAAGTCCGGGGCCGAGGGTGAGTCCACAGAGCAGTAAGGGCAAAATCGCCGGTAACCGCAGTTTCCAACCAAGCCATTGACAAAAAAGCGATAACACCCCAATCAGCGCTAACATACCCGTGATTTGTTCAACCATAAAAAATCCTTTAGGTGAGGAAAACAATGAGCTCGCATTATCTTTAATGAAATAGATGACATGAGCATGATAATGGCTCGGGAATTATCTATTTCGCTTAACAATAGCAGCAAATGCATAAACGCTATAAAGTTTATCGAAGACTGCATGACCTAAGTGAAACCAAGGCGCAACAGCGATGGACTGCAAGCTGCAGCGATTTTACGCAGCAATTATTTGATGAAAAAGATAGAAATAAAAAGGCCTTACATTGCTGTAAGGCCTTTTTATTTATTTGGCGGAGCGGACGGGACTCGAACCCGCGACCCCCGGCGTGACAGGCCGGTATTCTAACCAACTGAACTACCGCTCCAAATTCTTCCATATCCAACATCTGACGAGTTTCAAACCCGCTAACTCCAGCGTGACAGGCCGCTGATGTCAAAACAATATTCTAATAAAATTAAACCGCGCTTCAGATTCTTTAAACTGAACGATAATTCAACTGACTTATCAAGGCTTCTGCTTAAGATGCGAAGAATAATACGGTTGAGCCCTGCGGGCGTCAACCGTTTTTTTACTTAGATTTATCATTTGATTAAAAAAAAACCAAATTAATTTCCGACCTTGATTTATGTGCCAAATATTGCTGCTACGCCCTAGTTCAAAGTCATAACTCAAACACATCAGCGACACTTGGCTAACGGTCTTTATCCGCCTCATCTGGCATAGTGAGATCGATTTCATCTAATGACGGCGCAGCTGCTGGATTCGCCGATGCTTCCTCCAATAAACGTAACTCAGCGGCAGCTAATGCCTGCGCTAAACTTTGGCGTTTACGCCACACAATTAATCCAACGACGCCCAAGACTAATAAGATAGCGTTGATCGTGATGATCCAGAACATGGCATCTTTCTTCGCAAGTGCTTCTTCCTCTGCGGCTTTTTGTGCAGCAACGGCGGCCAACTCTTCAGCGCTTGGTGGTGGCTCTGGCGGCTGAATTAAGTTGAAAAACAGCTCTGGCAAATCCAGTACGATTTCTCGACCCGTAATCGTCGTCGTCGCCACGAAACCTTTAATTCGATAACTACCAAACTCAGTCACAGTCGGTAAATCTAATTCAGAGTCCGGCTCTGTAAGACCATTAACGGTCAAAGGCAGTTGCAAGCCCGCAGGACCCACTAGCTCAAAGGAAAAATGCGTTTCAGCTAGCTGCAGCACAGCACTATCGACGTGCAACATGATTTTCCATTGCCCCGTTAACGGATTGTCTGGGGTAATGACTTCTAAATTAATCGGCCGCGGCGATAATCTAAACGGAAATGAAATCTGCCGCTCAAACACGTTGTTGCGAGCCTGTACCACAAACTCATAATCACCCCAAGGCTGCTTTACATTGAGATTACTGGTAAATACGCCATCATCGGGTTTTTCATCATAATCTTCACCATTGTCTTTATAGGAACCGACAATAATGTCACCCGCGGCAAAATTCTCATCGCCGGCCCTGTGCTTACTCACAAAATGAGCCGTCCATTCCACCAGAAAGTCGAGTCCCGGCATGCGCACACGCTGGGCATCCCCCATCAACTGGGCGACAATTTTAACTTGCTCACCTTGGAATAGCGGCTGCGGCAAAGGCTGCACTTCGATTTCGAGTTTAGAGAGTTTTTTGAGGGTCGAACCTGGGACGACTTTACCCACCAACTGCCAAGGTCCAGGCATAGGCGACTCAATGTAAATAATATCGCCGGTAATGCCATCGACCCACTTGACGGTTTCGGGATGGCGATTGGCGTACCATTTACTGCCATCGGGCAACACTATCACCACAGGCGCAGAGCCGTATTCGCGCTCCACTAACAGCGTCATGTTATCGACCATATGGTCGATGCGAAAACGGTTTTTAAGCTCAGAAGCCGTCTCCAATCCTATAATCGGCGCGGCCTTGGGCGGCTTGACGACTTTTTTAGCGGTTTCAGCCTCGGCGGCCAATACAGACGTCACACTGGCAAACAGCGTAGTGACAACAAGGCAAAGCGCTAAAATGGGTTTATGGCGCGACATCGGCATAGTGATTTTTCTATCCTCTCCAGAGGCATTTGCCTGATTTTGCGACTAAATCAAGGCGTTGTTCATGCATAGTCAATTCATCGGCCGATGCGCCGATCACTTTAAGGTTAAGTGATTGCGGATCAAAACGTTGAATCCCCCCCGCTTCCTGCCCCGCTTCCTCGTTGGACAAATTAAACTTTGTCTGCCCGCCGGTCATGATCAGATAAACATCGGCGAGGATCTCGGCATCGAGCAAAGCGCCGTGATATTCGCGGCGCGACGTATCCACACCATAACGCTTACAGAGGGCGTCAAGGTTGTTTTTCTGACCAGGATGCAGGAACTTAGCGATGACTAAGGTATCGAGGATCTGACAAATATCAGCGGTTTTTGGTCCACGCGGCTGCAACAGTGAAAACTCATGATCCATGAAGCTCACGTCGAAGTTCGCGTTATGGGCGACGATTTCAGCGCCGTCGATAAAGTTGATAAAGTCTTGAGCAACTTGATGAAAACGCGGCTCTTTGGAAACGCGCTCATCGGTAATACCGTGAACGGCAATGGCTTCAGGATCGATGGCTTGACCTGGATTGATATATTGGTGGTAATAACGCCCCGTCAAACGGCGGTTCACCACTTCCACACAACCAATCTCGATGATCCTATGGCCTAAATAGATGGCGCCGCTACCCTGGTTCATACCTGTGGTTTCGGTATCCAAAATAACCTGACGGCTAGCGTTAGAGATAATATTCATTTTTTTTATGCGCTTCTTATGACAATTTTTGGTTATACTCGGCCGAAATTCCCGGCTATGGTAACAATTTGATGACTGAACTAAAACTGATCCACATCTTCACCGACGGCTCTTGCTTAGGCAATCCCGGTCCTGGCGGCTATGGCATTGTAATGAATTATAAAGGCCATACAAAGGAGATGTCCGACGGTTTTGCGCTCACGACCAATAATCGCATGGAGTTATTAGCCCCAATCATCGCGTTAGAAGGCTTAAAAGAGCCTTGCCAAGTCGTGCTCACCAGCGACAGCCAATATATGCGCCAAGGCATAATGACGTGGATCCATGGCTGGAAGAAAAAAGGTTGGATGACATCAAACCGTACCCCAGTCAAAAACGTTGACCTGTGGAAACGTTTAGATAAAGCCTCACAGATGCACACCATCGACTGGCAATGGGTTAAAGGTCACGCAGGACACGCCGAAAACGAACGTTGCGACGTATTAGCTCGCACCGCGGCTGAATCAAAACCGACCCAACCCGACTTAGGCTACCAGCCTTAACTCTGTGGCCCTTACTTAAACGTGCTAAGTTTGAACAGCAAAAGTTCATACAAGCTAAATTCGAAAAAGTAAGTTCGAAAAGTAAGTTCTATGCCATCACGCCTAAGCTTAACACTTAGGCGTGATGATTTATTTCACTATTCATCTCACCGTAAACCCACAGTTCAAATTAACCGCTTAAGCTCACTGCATATGGCCATTGCTATCAAACGGCTTATTTGAGTTCCCCCCCTGCGATATTGAAAAAATTCTCACAGAACTGCACAAAAGCTTGGCCAAGGGATGTCGCCTGACGGCTCTTATGGGTGATGCGATAAAACTGCCGCTCCAGCACTAATCCCTCAATCGTGACTAACGCTAACTCTTTGCGGCTGATTTCTTTCTCCAGCGCCAGCTCAGATAACACCCCAAGTCCAGCACCTTGTTTCACCGCCAGTTTAATCGCATCCGGCGTAGTAAAGCAGAATTTGGCTTCTGGCTGCATATCCAACTCATTGGCGGCATTGACAAAATACTCACGAGTGCCCGAGCCTTCTTCACGTAACACCCATGACTGGCCTCTCACTTGCGCCGGTTTAACCACTTTCCCCGCCAGAGGATGCGCCGGATGACAAAACACCAGCAGCCTATCCTTATGCCAAGCTTCAACACTCAAACGATTATCGGTGCAATGACCTTCGATAAAGCCCATTTCAGATCGGAACTGCGCAACCGCTTGGATCACATCTTGAGTATTTGTGATCGCCACATCCACATGGGTTTGAGTGTGCTGCTGACAAAATGCCACTGCGGCTTTCGCCATTAGATAGTTACCTATGGTCGAACTGGCACTGATACTTAAACGCCCAACCAAATCGCCACCATGGTAGGTAAATGCCTGCTCAATTTGCTCGACACGGTGCAATAAATCCGTCGCCAGTGGCAACAGTAAATTGCCCTGCGAGTTCAGCTGTAATCGATTACCAATGCGCTCGAATAGGCGGGCATTGAGCTGTTTTTCTAACTCAGCCAAAGCCATAGAAGTGGCCGGTGGTGATAGATTAACCTGCTCCGCCGCCTTTGCGACTTGGCCACTACGTGCCACAGCCTCAAATACCGCCAGTTGTCTTAAGGTGATCCGCATATTAAAACCTGTACTTAAAAAGGAAATGGCTTATCAGTTTTCCGAATGCTCTGATAAATGCCCTGAACGTCCCGCGGTCGGTGCCGTGGTCCAATTCGTTTGCCGCACCTTACGTTTATCGCGAATAGGCGTGAGTGGCGACTCGAGTTTACGCGCCACAATCAAATACAAACTGCCCGCGCTAGGAAGCCATGACGCTAAACTCTGTTGAAAAAATTTACCTTGGTTGAAATCACCCATTAAGGGGTGATAGACCAAACGCTCATCGCCCACCACTTGATAACCTAATAAACCTAACCAATCTCGCACCCTTGATGGCATAAAAAAGCGGCCATTCCATGGGAGACAATCCTGATACTTAGGCCATAACTTACCCAAAAATACTGGACTCAAGGGATTAAAACCGACGATAAAAAGATAGCCTCCGGCGATGAGTACCCGATCGGTTTCACGAAGAATACGGTAAGGATCGGGTTCAAATTCGAGCAATAGACTCATCACCACCGCATCTATCGCCGCATTCTGCAAGGGTAAATGGCAAAAATCGCCTTCAATCGAAGCGCCTTTGGATGGCGAGAGTGAAAAATGATGGGCGACTGGCGATGCCATGCTCGACAATTCGGCACTCAAAGGCCCTAACTTTAATAAATGATAACCAAAGACTCTTGGCCACCAATCTTCAAGTTGTTTAGCAACGGCTTGTTGCAACGCCTCACCATTTGGTAAGTCGCTCCATTGTTCGGGTTTGAGCTCAGTACTAAAATGCGACACAGAGTTCCTCCGTTAGCTTGGTAGACAAGTATCCAATTGGGTCAAAGATTGCTGCCATTTTGCCACAGGGCAAAAGCGGCAAAGGTCGCCAAGGGCCGTTCACTCATGGATAATACCTTTATCTTCGAATTGAAATACAGACATAGGCGGTTCTATGCTCACTATAACAGCGATCAAAGCCTTTAATGACAATTATATCTGGGTGTTACAACAACAGCCTCATACACAGGTTTATGTCGTCGATCCCGGCGATGCGAGTGTGGTTATTGACTATCTAGAGGCCAATCAACTCACGCTAGTGGGCATTTTACTGACCCACCACCACAATGACCATACGGGTGGCGTCGCTGAACTTCAAGCCTACAGTCAAGACCGACTCACAGTGTATGGCCCAGATAATGAGAAGATTGAAGGCATCACCCATCCGTTGCACGCTACAGCACAGCCCAGATTTACACTCGACTATATCAGTGGCGAACTGCAAGTCTTAGATGTACCGGGGCACACAGCAGGACATATCGCCTATGTTATTGCAGATGCCTTATTCTGCGGTGATACCTTATTTAGCGGTGGCTGCGGACGCTTATTTGAAGGTACGCCAGCGCAAATGCTCAACTCACTACAGCAACTTGCCCAGCTTCCCGCCGACACTCGGGTGTATTGTGCCCATGAGTACACACTTTCAAACCTCAAATTTGCCCTCGCGGTCAATCCCAACAATCGCGCGCTGCAAGACTATAACGAACGCGCCATAGCGTTGCGTCGCCAAGACAAAGCGACTATCCCCTCCACCATCGCCTTAGAACGCGCCATCAATCCCTTTCTACGTGCCAGCGACACTGAGATTGTTGACAGCATAAAACAGCATTTTAGCGATCTAAATCATGCCAATTTAGACGAACTTGGCGGTTTTACCCTGCTCAGACAGTGGAAAGATAATTTTTGATCACAAAAGCAATATTATAGATTGAAATTTAAACAGTTTTTTCCATTTTTGATGATGTAAATCAAAAATGGCCTTACATTATGTACGATAATTAAGGGACAAGATCGAAAAGATCCCATAGAATGGCTCGTTTTGCGTGAAAACTTTGCGCGCTGCGTCGTCTTTATCTTCATATAAAACATACTGTTACTATAAAGAAAAGCTATGCACTAACAGAGGACTACCGTTTTCAATGAGAGTATCACTTTATGTTGTTGTAGGGGGATTTGCCCTACTCACAGGTTGTCAGACATTAGACAACCATGGCGTTAATCAGACAGAAGTTGAAGCCGTCACAACCGAAAATACAGTCCCAGAATATTACCTCGCAACTGAGGCTCCGTCGGCGCAAATTACCGATGTGTGGGAGCGAATACGTCAAGGTATGCAGTTACCGGTTCCAGATCAAAAATTGGTAAACCAATATCGCGATTGGTACATCAAAAATCCGCAGCATCTAGAGATCATCTCAGAACGTGCTGCACCTTATATGTACCTGATCGTGGAAGAGCTTGAAAAGCGTCATCTTCCGATTGAGATCGCCCTATTACCTATTATAGAAAGCGCCTTTGATCCATCGGCGTCTTCAGCAAGTGCGGCATCGGGTTTGTGGCAATTCACCACGCCTATGGCCAGCCATTTCGGTTTAGAAATGAACTGGTGGTACGACGGTCGCCGTGATGTGCCCGCTTCAACGACTGCGGCGCTCGACATGTTGGAATATCTTTACGATAAAACCAATAACAATTGGCTTTATGCTATTGCGGCCTATAACTCGGGTGAATCTCGGGTGCTCAATGCGATTAAACGTAACGAGAAGAAAGGCTTAAAAACCGACTTTTGGTCATTGGATTTACCCAGTGAAACCGAACGCTACGTGCCGCAACTGCTGGCGCTGGCTGAAGTCATTAAACACGCCGATGAATATGGCATCACTTTAGCGCCAATCAGCAACAATCCTTCAATTGAAGTAGTTGATATTGATAGCCAAATTGATTTAGCCATGGCGGCAGGTTTAGCAAACATGACCACACTTGAGCTGCAAAAGCTCAATCCTGGTTATAACCGCTGGGCCACTTCGCCACTGGGGCCGCACACTTTAGTATTGCCGATTGATAAATCGGAAGAATTTAAGAAAGCACTCGCCGAAACAGAAACCGAAGATAGGATCAGTTGGCTACGCTACACGATCAAATCAGGTGACAGTATTGGCAAGATTGCGAAGCAGCACCACACGACTATAAATGCAATTCGCGCCGCCAACGGCATGAAAAACAATACCATAGTCGCGGGCAAGCATTTGATTATTCCTGTCGATGCGCAAGACAAACAGCTCTATGCCCTGTCGACTCAGCAACAATTGCCGAAGAAATCGCACGCTGCGACTGAATCGACAAAAATTGCCTATCAGGTTAAGTCTGGTGACACACTTTCTGAAATCGCCCAAGCCCATAAAGTGACAGTGAAACAACTTAGCGTTTGGAACAAATTAGGAAAGAGTGACAAGCTACAAAATGGTCAAAAACTGGTGATCTTAGCGCCGAAAAATCTTGAGCAAACTGCGCAAATTCGCACTGTGAGTTATAAGGTCAAATCCGGTGATTCACTTGCCCGTATCGCCAGCAAATTTAACGTGACTGTGGCCGAGCTATTAGAATGGAATAGCCTAGCGCAATCACAATATTTGCAACCAGGCCAAGTGATTAAATTAGTAGTCGATGAAAGTAAGTTAAACGCATAAGGCTAAACAGGTTCATCGTTTGTACTGAATGATTAGTATTATGGTCCCTAAGCAAGATTGAGCCACAGATAACAAAAAGGCAGCAACCCTATCGGATTGCTGCCTTTTTCTATTATGAGCCTGCTCTATTATAAGATGCGGCGTTATTCCATCGTCAGTAATAAGACAACAGGCGCCATAACGACGGCATCAGACTCTAATGCTTTAGCGGCAAAATGCGCTTCTAAACGAGCACCGCCAGCGGGTATTCCAGCAAACGCTTTGGGCGGAATGCTAAAGGAAGTGGTGATCACTTTCCCCGCTGCCAATTGGCTATCGCGTAACGCTTGGGTAAACATCATATCATCGGACCATGACCACAGGCGTTTGCCCTCTTGCGTTACCAGCCACAAATCCGCCGTCATCCCTGAGTTATAACGCAGGCCGACGGCATAGGTTTGTGGATTGGTCACAGTCAACGTTGCCTTAACTGGCTGCTTGAAATCCACAAATGGCTCTAAGGCTAACTCGCCGCGAAGCAGTCCTGGCGTAGCATCAGTCATCATAGGTTCAACCTTTAATGTCGGTGTACTTTTAAGGCCTGAAACATCGAGCGCAAGATCGGCAGCGCGAACGATCTCAGGCTGAACCGCCGCGGCTGTTGTAGTCTCGCCCTTGGAAGACGGACTCGTATCAGCGGCTTCAGGCGCCGAGCACCCAACAAGTTGCCCGCCGACAAAAGCACTCGCGCAAACAAGCAATGCGTAGCGCATTGGAGCAACCATTAGAAACCTCCTAGTTTTTTCAGTAAGGAGTCTTTTAATTTTTCCTTAGCTTTGTCGGTTTCTTCCTTTAACTGATTATTCAGTAACGCTTTAGTATCCAAGGCATATTCAGGTTTTTGGAAAGTCCCGGTAATAGCCAACGGAATGTCAATTCCAGCCAGCGCATCTTTGTCGCTACCGCCCTGACCTTTCAATGAACTCACTAGGCTAGTCGTCAATCTGTAGTCTAAGGCTTCAGTTAATAAATTCGCCGTACCTTTGCCCGCCAAACGCAATAAAGGTGAAGACATAGCAAGATCTGGGTTAGTAGCAACACCATTATCCAGCGAGAAACTGCCGGTCAAACTCGAGAAGTCGGTTTTGCGCTCTTCCTTGGTTTCTGGCGATAAGTCACCCTTTAACTTAGCTTGGGCGCTACGGATCATCTGCGGTATGTTAACCCCGTACAAAGCCCCGTCATTAATATCAAAATGGCCATTGGCTAATAGATTTTTCTTTAACTGCTCAGGGATCAAACTCCTACCTTTACCTTTCACATCAAAGTTGGCTGTACCCGCCAGTAAATCCACATCCGCCGTATCTTTCAGCAAAGGACGAATTTGTACACCCGTCACTTTTTTATCGAATTGATAACTTGCCACCGCTTGACGTGCATCGACCTGAGCGCTCACCAGCAACTTACCTTGGTATAAATCCGCATTCAGTTTCGTTAGATCTAACACGCCATTTTTAATTCCCACATCCATCAACCAATTTTGAGTCGACAGATTAGCGACCTTAATAGACTTAACGGTCAACTTGAGTTTTACATCAAGCTGCTTAAGGGCAGAGAGATCAGGCTCAACTGCCGGAGTGCTGGCAGCGGGTGCTTGTTCTGTTGCGGCAGCGGTCTCCGTTTTAGGTAACAGCGTATCTAAATCGATATCGCCGACTTGAAAATCAGCATTGATTTGCGGAATTATCGTGGCGTAATTTACGCCAACTTTACCCGCAGCGGTAATGCTCGCCGCGGTAAGCTGCGCAATATCGACGGACAATTGCTGTTTATCCAATGCGATTTGCGTCGCTAAGTTAATCGATGTTTCGAGTTTCTTATTGGGAATACTTTCACCTTCCACCACAGTGTCAATTTTGAGTCCATTGACGACGAGTTGCGTAAAGTCTCGGCTTAGTTTTAGCTCACCTTTGCCTTCACTGCTTACCGTCATGTCCGGCATAGTTGCACTAAATTCAAAGGCGATGGGCGCAAATTGTTCTAAAGCGAACTCACCTAAGGTGAAGCTTTTTAAGGTAAAGACTTGAGTTTGCTTTTTCGCTTCGTCAATCATATTAATTTGGGTATTGGTGATTGAAATACCGCCAATATTAATATCGTTCAGTTTGGCATTTGAGGAAGTTTCGGCCGCTGGAGTTGCAGCTTTCTTACTATTATCACCACTTAATCCATCAAAACTGCTGGTGCCATTCTTACGAGTCACTAAATTAATGGTTGCGCCATCGAGACTCAGCTCCGCAATTTCAATTTGCTGACTAAACAATGGCATCAACGCCACTTCGGCAACGGCTTTGTTGACTTCTAACATAGCCTTAGGGGTAAAGTCTTCAGGATTAGATAAAGACACGCCCCCTAAATTAATGCCGATAACAGGGAAAAAGGTCCAGGATAAATCGTCAGTAATGACTAATTCACGACCCGTTTGTTTTTTGACGGCATCAACTATTTCAGGTTTAAAATCATTAGGGTCGAAAAATACGGTGAGATACACTGTGACTAAAAGAATGAGCGTCACTACTAAGGCCAGGAGCCACTTAATGAATTTCATATAAATATCCTTATCAAAAACAACTTGAATTTAAAGCTACTAATTCATTTAAAAATGTTAATTTAAAAATGCAAAGTTCAACATCTCATCACTTACTGCAATACCATTTTCATCGGCATACAGCATCATACCGTGCGTAACCATCACGCCGCCCATATCTACAGCAACATTAATTTGGCCTTGACCTAACTTCTCGGTTTTTATCGGCATGGCACCTAAGGCATAAACACCTAAACTAAAAGTATTTAATCGGGCTACATCACGAACACAACCATTGATCACTATCCCTTGCCAGCCATTATCTAGTGCGCTTTGCGCAATGAGATCGCCTAACAATGCGCGGCGCAGAGAGCCGCCCCCATCGACAACCAAAACTTTTCCTTGCCCATCCTGTGCAAGTATTTCTTTTACCTTAGAATTATCTTCAAAACACTTGACTGTGACTATCTCGCCCCAAAAGAGCCGCTTACCGCCATAGGGTTTAAATTCGAGGGGAAGTAACTGTAATTTAGACGGATAGTGGTCAAATAAATCTGGTAGTAGATCAAGCATTTGAATCTCCATAATAGCCTATCACTTTAGACTACCCATAATTGTAGACCCCGACAAGGTCAAAGCAAAAATCAGCGAATTTTTTATTTAATTTTAACCAGCAAAGGCTTGGTGTATATTGGCATAGGCACTATAATCTGCGATAGTTAACGTCCTATGACACCCTTTAATGTTTCATAAGAAAGTTTCATCAATCTGTTCTCACACCTCTTTGTTATAAAGCGAAAACCAAATGACTACTGATCTTGATTTGCAGAGCGCAATCGCGGCTCTAGATGAATATGGATATGATAAAAAAGTCTCAACGGATCTTGAGCAAGCACGTAACAAGCAACAAATGGGTAAATATATTAAATCCCTCGACTATAGTTTACGTCGATTATTGATATTACAAGAAACAGTTAACGAGTTAGTTGAAGAAAAGAAACATCAATTAGCCCAGCAAGAAAACATTCAAACCTACAAAACAAAAATCATTAACTTGTCGAGAGAATTTAACATTTCTTACGATGAAGTCTTAGCGCTGATGACATCATCTAAATCTAAGAATTAAACATAACGCTATTCTGCTCTATCATTAAGCCGTCAAATTATTCGGCTAACACCTGCATATGCCATATAACGAAATATATAATTTTTCAGTTATATGGCAATAGGTTCTGCTTGCCATTATTTGCTGAGTGTTAACGATTTCATTTCATCAGTAACTGTGTTGACTTCACTTCCTCACTGTAATGTGTGCAACGATTCGGCATAAAAAAAGCAGAGCCTGAGCTCTGCTAATTTATATCAACATGCAAACTTATTTGTTTTGCATTAATTGACGAATATATTTCACTGGCGCGCTGCCGTAACTCAAGAATTGTTCGTGGAAGGTTTTAAGATCAAAATCTTTGCCTTGCGCTTTCTTGTATTCGTCACGGAAATCATAGATTTCACGATAACCAGAATAGTAGCTCGTCAGCTGAACTTGGCTAAGCGTAGCGCGGCGCCACTTGCCTTCGGCTTCTGCCTGCTGTTGGAAGGCTTCGTTCATCATCAGGGCGATAGCTTGCTCTTCGGTCATGCCTTTCACATGAATGCTGTAATCCAAAATAGTGTTACAGATAACACGCAAATTCCACTTGTAGTACATCAACCACATTTCAGGCTCAAAGTTGCCATAGCCTTCTTCTAGCATCATGCGCTCGGTATATACCGCCCAGCCTTCGACCATAGCGCCATTACCAAATAAACTTTTCACTAAACTCGGTGATTGGTTCGAGTAAACTAATTGAGTGTAGTGCCCAGGAATTGCTTCATGAATATTGAGGATTTGCAGGATCCAGTGATTATATTCACGTAAATAACTCTCGGCAGACGCATCACTCATGCCATCGAGCGGCGTCACGTTGTAATAAGTATTACCAGATTTATCGTAAGGTCCTGGTGCACTAATAGAAGCACCGGCATAACCACGCATATATTCGGGTGTTTCACGGACGACAAGTGGCTTTTTAGGATCTAATGTGACTAGGTTTTTCTTATTTACAAATTCAATTAACTCTGGAATTTGCTTACGCACTTCATTCACGAATTCATCGCGCTGAACATGCTGAGTCGATAATTTATCGATTAACTGGCGAATGGCGAGCTTACTGTCAGCAGGTTTTGGCGTAGTAAAATATTTAGGCCATAACTTATCGGTAATTTTTGCCATTTCCCCTTGAACACGGTCTTTATCGGCCACGGCTTTTTGATACAGCTGTTTTGCTGTCATGCCCGCTTGGATATCAAAGGCAAATTTTTGCTCGTATAGCTCCTCGCCAATTCTAAAACTACGGGCACCGTCTTTTTTAAGTTGAACCACTAATTTGTCTAACCAAGCGATATGGCCATTAATTGCGGCAGTGGCAGCATCAAACCGTGTGTTAAATAACGCTTTTTCTGTAGCCGTCAGACCAGAATCGGCGACCTGTTTTAATAAGTCATCGGAAAACACCGAAAATGCACCTTGGTTTTGCATCACAGCTAATTCGGTATGTTCCAATGTCGGCTTGCTAATGTTTGCCTGCGCGGCTGCATAATAAGCCGGTACATTTTCTAAACGCGCTAATACAGAACGTAATCTGTCATCTAATGGGGCAAAGTTTTCATTGATGATTTGGGCAAAACCACCCGATACGTTGTAGCTTGAAGGATCCCACTGCCAAGATTTAAAACTGTCAATTTCCCATGCCATGCTGCCGAGTAAATTGTCGATCAGATGATAATCAATCAGTTCATTCGGCGTCAGCGACTTTTGCTCGAACTGGGTCAATTTGGCTTGTTGTGCTTTCACAAACGCTAGTGTTTTCGCACGACCTGCCGCATCGGGGATTTCAAGATAGCCATCATTAACATGCTTGCCACTGTATAAGGCCCACGTCGGTGATAATTCCCACAATGAATCAATAAAGGATACTGAAAATTGCTCAAATGACTGGGCTTTAACTTCAGCCGCAACCACAGGCTTGGTTTGACTCGTATGGGATTGACAACCAGCAAGGCCGGCCAGCGATAACACTATCGCAAGGGAAATAGCGGATTTTTTCATTATTATGGGTCCTTTGTTGATATTTAACAGGCATGCAAAAATTACCTAAGTTAATCATATTGTCCCAATAATTGCAGCAGTGTTAGCCGTGAATACATCTACGGTTACAAAATTGTGAGTTCTCGATATTTATGCCGCCTATCATTCGCTTATTCGAGGTAAAATTCCCACTTTGCCAAACGAACTCAGATAACGATAATCGCCAATTCTGTTTCACCTCCTGATATACCCAAGCTACCTGAATATACGAGTTTCAGAGCGCCTAGGGGGCTCCAATTCAAGGCACATCAATGACAGAATGTCGGCTACCTTTTGAATTGATGCAACATAGAAGTGGAGTGCCCTAGGCGCTCCGTTCCGGCGGCTGATGTTAACCACGGGGTAACGCACTTTATGCCGTGTTGGTTATTTTTAACTTAGCCCACTAGGTCTGCAAATAACCGCAATCGCCATGGACGGCGTGAATGCAATTTATGCAGGAGCAATAAATGGCCTTGCCCAAAGTGCGTTAAATTACCGCTGAATCCTGCATCTTTAGGTTGTTTGGGTATATAATATCGCCCTGCTCCGCTGTTAACGCGTTGGCGTAACAGTTTGCTTATATATTATTGACCTGACCCTTTACCTGAGACATTCAATGCCATTTTCCAAACTTGGATTAAGCGATCCGATTTTAAGAGCCATCACTGAGCTCGGCTATTCACAACCTACTCCAATCCAAGAAAAAGCCATTCCGGTGATCTTGAAAGGTAAAAACCTGCTGGCTGGCGCGCAAACGGGTACAGGTAAAACCGCCAGTTTTGTGTTGCCAATACTGCAAATGTTTGCCGATATGCCGAAAATTCGGGCTAAACGCGTTCGCGCCTTGATCTTAACGCCAACCCGCGAATTGGCCGTTCAGGTAGAAGACAATATTGCCAAATACGCAAAATACCTGTCGCTGACATCTATGGCCATGTATGGTGGCGTCGATGCCGCACCACAGAAACAACGCCTTATCGAAGGCGTCGATATTCTGGTAGCGACCCCCGGTAGATTGCTCGATATGTACACCCAAAGAGCGATTCATTTCGATGAAATCTCGGTATTAGTCCTAGACGAAGCCGATAGAATGCTCGATATGGGATTTATCGAAGACATCAATAAAATCATCGAACGTCTGCCAACAGAACGCCAAAATCTGTTGTTTTCGGCAACCTTATCTAAGCAAGTGCGCTTTTTAGCGAAAACAGCGGTTGAAAACCCTGTTGAGATTGAAATTGCCCGCGACAGTGCGAACGCACCGCAAATCGACCAATGGTTGATCACTGTCGATAAAGATAAAAAGTCTGCCCTGTTAAGCAAACTCATCACTGAGCAAGCTTGGGAACAGGCACTGATCTTTATCCAGACTAAACAAGGTGCCGCCAAACTGGTCAGCCAACTCGAAAAACGCGGTATTGCCGCCGAAGCCATTCACAGTGGTCGCAGCCAAGCGGTACGCGAGCAATTATTAGTCGATTTCAAGTCCGGAAGACTGCGCTTTTTAGTTGCGACCGGCGTGGCTTCTCGCGGTATCGATATCGACGCCCTTACCCGCGTGGTCAACTATGATCTGCCCGATGAAGCCGATGATTATATTCACCGTATTGGCCGAACCGGCCGTGCTGGCGCCTGCGGCGAAGCCATCTCCTTTGTTTCCAAAGATGATTTTAGAAACCTATGTGCTATCGAGCGCCGTTTAGGCCACATCATAGTGCGTAAAGAAATTGAAGGCTTTGTGCCGAACAAAGAAGTGCCAGTTTCTATCCTCGACTTTGTGCCGAAAAATACCACGCCAAAAACCTTTAAAGCCCGCGCACCTGAGACCAGAACCTCACGCCCCGCGAAAGAAGGCTCCTTTGAAACCGCCCATGCGAAAAAGCATCGCAGTGCTAAATCAAAGCCTGAGGCAAAAGCCACTGTAGCGCGTCCACAATCCGCGCAGACTGATAACAGTAGCGAGACTACGGGTCGCAGTGCGCCCTTTAATCCGTGGAACAGCGGTTCTAAAACGAACTGATGGCCTAATACAAAATCATGATCCCGTACAAAGTCGCGATCCCGTATAAAGTTATGATCTAGTACCAGTCGTGACTTATTAGAAGTAGAAACTCATTAAGATAGAAGATATTAGCATGATTACATTCAGCACCAATTTAGGCGACATCACCATAGCACTCGACTTTGAACATGCGCCTGTCAGTTCAAAAAACTTTGTCCGCTATTGTGAAGAAGGCTTCTTTGAACATACGATTTTTCACCGTGTTATCAAAGGTTTTATGATTCAGGGCGGCGGATTTACCGCAAAAATGAAAGAAAAGCCGACCCACGAGCCTATCGTGAACGAAGCCAACAAAGGCCTAAGTAACACCATAGGCACTATCGCTATGGCTCGCACCGATGCGCCTCATTCGGCCACGGCGCAGTTCTTCATTAACACCGCCAATAATGACTTTTTAGACCACACTGCCACCACTAATAACGGTTGGGGTTACGCGGTATTTGGTAAGGTCACAGCAGGAATGGACATTATCCAACAGATTGAGAAAGTCAAAACCACCACAGTTGCCGGCCACGAAGACGTGCCCCGCGAACCTATAGTTATCGAGAAAGTGACGATTAATATCCAAAGCTGATCGTTAAAACGATAAAAATTTCTTTTGATATAATGTATCGCTCAGTTTTGCTGAGCGATACATTCTTTTCTGTAGCGGTTTTTAAATTAATTAGTTCGCAAAAAATCATACTTAATAAACACTGCTTAATATAAATTTACTTTACCTAATTTAAACTCAATCATTTAACTTAAAACTTACTTAAAGTAAAAAATCTTAAATTATAGCTTCTTAACTTAAAATCAGTAGATTAATTATCCTCTCAACTTTTTAAAATCTACCTAATATACACTCAACCTTAATCAATTTAGCCTATCCTATTGATATCATAGCCATACCACTACAATTAATTCAACTTACTGTCATTGTTCTAACGCTTTTAGTGTTAAACCCATCGACTGATATCCGCGTTCTTGATTTAAAATGCCTTGGCAACTTAATGCCGCCATTGGAGTAATGGTTAATTCGTACTTATCACTCAATGATGTTGAATATATACCTTGCCGACACGCATTGCTGACCCAAGTAAAAAAGTCACTCTGCTTACTCATTATTGGCGTTAATTTGGCAGTCTGAGCTAGGCGGATATGAGTCAAATACTCACCAGTGGCGTCAATTTCAGCATAGGAACCCGGAGTTAAATAGTGCGAAACCGCATTTATTTCAGGGTTAGCTTGGCTTTGTTTCAATCGCTCAACATGCGCTAATGCCCATACTCCATGCTCACCGACCACTGAGAGCGAACGATGTGATAAATCGACCAATAATGCTGTATTTTCATCGACCCCAAATGCCATTTTGCTATCGGCATTGGCGCTAAGGAGCAAGAGTCTTAAATAACGGTCTCGTTGTGAAAAGTGTGTGTCGGGTATACCAAAGGGGAAAAATCCAAGCCCACCTTGCTCGCGATAAGTGACCGCCGTTGCAGGAACTGAGGTATCACAATTAGCGACTTCACAACGCTCACTTGGCGCTTCGATCGCGAAAACGCCAAAACTCAGCGCCCCCTCACTCGTGCCGCCGGTGATCATATTTTTATCAGCCATCACAGCAGTGCCAGCGCTGGTGCCACCGATAACAATTTCTTGTTTGGAAAGACGTTTCTTGATGATGCTTAATGCTTCACTGGGTGATTCATCCGGCGTCGTCCAAGCCTTTAAAGTCAAACTCTGATCGCCGCCATTTAAAAAGAGTCCGTCGATTTGATTAAGCAATTGATAGAGTTTAATGGGGCTGGCACAAAAATCCTTTTGTAGCTCAACTTGCTTTGGATAAAGCCTCGCCCTATCCGTATTTCCTTGTATTTGCTGTCTAAACATTTCGAGTTGGTCACACTGACGGGTTGCGATACCCGCTTGCACTGCAGCATCTAAAGGCAGCCAAATAACCTCGGCCCCCATTTGCTCAAATACGCTGACATAGTAATGGGCCGCTTCAAAGGGATCGCGCGCAGATGCGGTCACAACGGCGATCAGTGGACGTTTGGCATTGGGGTTGCTTTGCTGGCGCTTTGTTAACGCTTGCTGCGTAAATAATTGGTAAAGCGTCGCGGCATGGGGATTGATTGTGGAATCAAGTAACACTTGTTCTTGTAACAGCGTGCCGTCAGCAAGCATCTGCTTTTCTTCTAATAAATCTAGCAGTGCGTAATATTGTTGGTCGCTCAAATGCGTCAGAAATTGCTTATCTATCTTTGCAATGGCTTGTTCAAGCTTTGCCAAGGTTAAGCTGTCACTATGTAAACGGCCAAGTGAACGGCCAATTTCAACATCGCTATTTTCAAGACTATTACTGACAGGAGAAAGTGCTTTGGCCGCTTGTCGTAATATCACTTTTTGTTGCTCATTTAACGACTGCAATCTTGGGTGTTTAAGTGCACGTTCAAGCCACGAAACGTTGAATACATAACGTGTTTCGCGTTTGGCATCGGCTGAGAATTTGACTTCCGATTGGCAATTTGCGGGAGCTTGAGAGCTGCAGATTTTCATCCCTCCGCCCACCAGCATAAGATCAAATTGTTGATGAGTGGGTATCGATAAACTCAGGGTTTTCGCTGGCGCTGACTGCACGCTTGGGGCGATAAATAGCAAAAGAGTAAAGTAAGAAATACTTAAGCTATTGAGCAAAAAAGATAAGTTTTTTAAGCAACGATTTTTCATAGTGGCACTCAATAAAAAGTGTGCGCCATGTATTGACTCAAGGCTCATGTTACGGATAGCCTTTTAACAGGTCAATAACAAAAGACTTCCGTTTATTACATGAAAACAGCAACAACTCTTTTCCAAAGATACCACTACCGCACCTGGTATCTGTCCGAATGGTGGGACGAATAACCGCTAAACACCTTGTGTTTGGTGGAGTCTAGTCTAGCCGTCTTACTCCCCTCTCAATCATTTGATTGACGTTGCGCTTTCTGCAAAACATTAACTAATGCCATGCGTATTGACTCACGCGCAGCTTAGCCACGTCTAAAAAATTCTAATAAGAGATTTATCGGGAGCTTATCATGAGAAGTTCTGTATTTTTGTGCGCTGTTTTTGGGTTGGCCTTGTCGCCCGTTGCTTTAGCTGTAGCCAATGAACTAGAAAAAACAACTGAGCAACCTGCCGCAGATGCACCGGTCGAGCGAGTCGCAGTCACAGGTTCACGCCTAAAAGGGGTGGATATGGAAGGCGCCAATCCACTGCAAAGTTTTACCCAGGATGACATCACTAAACGCGGTTACGAGAGTGTGAGTGAGTTTCTACGCGATCTCCCCCAAGCTTCAAGTGCGGGGACTTTCTCGGAAACTGGGGGTGTCGGTGGAGCCGATGGAGCACCAGCTGGCGCATCCGGTGTCAGTTTGCGCGGATTGGGTTCAAGCTCAACCTTAGTGCTAGTCAATGGCCGAAGAGTCGCCGTTGATTCCTTCTCTAATGGTTCTGACTCGTTTGTGAACGTCAATTCAATCCCTTTATCTGCCATTGAACGCATCGATGTGTTAACCGATGGCGCATCGTCCATCTATGGTTCGGATGCCATTGCCGGTGTAATTAACTTTATCCTCCGTAAGGATTTTGTCGGGCATGAGCTCAGTGCCCAATATGGGGATGATACTTCTGATCACGATGCCAGCCGTAAGAATCTGACCTACGCTGGCGGCTTTGCGACAGAAAACAGCAATACTACGGTTGTAGTCGATTATGCGACGCGAAACGCCATCTTTAATAGCGATAGACCCGTCAATGTCACCTTTGAGTCCAGTACTCGTATGACCATAGATGGTGAAGATTACGCTGAGTCTTGGTGTGGCGATGATACCCAAAAAAGTGGTACACGTTGCAATTATGACTATGTTATTCAACGCGCTATCCAACCTGACTTTGACAATATAGGCACGACCTTTAATCATATTTATCGTCTAGATAATGGATTGGAGTTTTTTGCTGAAGGCATGTATCAAAAGAATACCGGTTCAGCCTATGAGGCGCCTGCGGGATATACAGTGGATGTTGCTGGTGATTCTGCCAACATTCCCCAGTATGTTCACGACATTGACATGCTAGATGGCAGTGTCAGCGACGTTATCACTGTTCGAACTCGTTTCCCTGAGCGTCGAGTACAGGAATATGACACTCAGAGCTATCGAGTCCTCGCAGGACTGCGCGGTGAACTTGCCGACTGGAGCTGGGAAACCGCGGCGAGTTATGGCAAATCTACAAACGAAATCAACAATGTTGCTGGCTATATGAATGCCACTAAACTGGATGCCGCCGTGGCGGCGGATGAATTTAATCCGTTCAATTTAGGCCGTGATAGTAGCGCTGCACAAATTGCTGCCCTGCGCGATCCCGGCATTCGTAAAGGTGAATCAGAGGTGTTGTCGCTGGATTTTAATATCAGTGGCGATCTGTTTGTATTACCCGCAGGTGCAGTAAGCTCGGTATTTGGTGGAGAGCTGCGAAAAGAGCAAATATTTGATAGGCCATCCATCAACGCAGTGAATAACGAAATTATCGGCTTAGGCGCAAGCGATGCCGAAGCGGACCGGACGCAATATGCTATGTATGGCGAGTTTAATTTCCCCATTACCGACACCTTAGATGTGATCGCAGCTTTACGTTACGACCACTATAGTGACTTTGGTGGCGATGTTAACCCTAAAATATCAATGCGTTATCGCCCTCTTGAGGATTTAGTATTAAGGGCATCATGGAGTACAGGTTTTAGAGCCCCTTCCTTATCCCAATTAGGCGCAGGGACGTCGCTCAGCAGCCAGTATATCAATTGCGGTTCAGCTGAACCTTACAATGCCTTATGCGGTACTGCTGGCGCCGAGTTTGGCGAACTCGAGTTTGACCAAGAAACCATAGGCAATAAGGATTTATCCGCAGAAAAGTCTGCCGCCATTAACGTTGGCGTCTCTTGGAACCTCACCGAAGCACTACAATTGACCGTCGATTACTGGCGCTATGAGCACGATGATATTGTTGACATTGATGCCAACACTACCTTGGGCGCCTGTATTAAAGACAGTACAAAAATCGTGACTAGCGTTGCAGAACTGGGGGATGAATTTGGCTGTGTTGTTGATGGCCAAGGGGATATTAGCTTCTTACGCACCGGCTATTTTAACGTCGGCAATCAAAATACTGATGGCATCGACTACAAGCTAGATTATCGCTTAGACACTGAAACCGCAGGTGAATTTAAGTTTTATGTTGCGGGCACTGAAACCCTGTCATTTGAAAGACAAGTTACACCTTCAACCCCAGTGGAAGATTTATTAGGGCGGTTAAGTGGCGCCTCAGAAATTGCTCGCCCTGAAAGCGTGCTTGATCTAGGAACCGACTGGCAGCTCAACGATTGGAGTGCCAGTTTATCGGGTCACTACATCAGTTCATTGGGTGATGGTGACTTTAAATTTGATAACGAAACCGTCGACAGTTGGCTCACCTTCAGTGCGAGCCTTGGTTATGAGTTAAATGAGCACCATAGCTTTTTGGTGTCAGTGCGTAACCTAACAGATGAAGAACCGCCCTACGCCTCCTCTCCAACCAATGGCTATGCAAGCTCAGTCCATGATTGGTTAGGCCGTCGCTGGAACGTACGTTATACCTTCAAGTTTTAATGTACTGACTTGAGGCATTGGCCGCAGCGTTTAATTGTGGCCAATGCCTTGTTCTGACCCTTTATAAAGGCACATAGGATGAAATTACCTACTGCAAGGGCAATGCCCGACGCTTTTGTTATTTTATTTTTTATCGTTTTAGCCGCCGCAATAAGCAGTTATCTGTTTCCTGCGGGTTGGTTTGCTATGGTCGATATCGTTGATAGCGCTGGCAACATCACTCAAAGAATCGATCCACAACAGTTTTTCATGACATACGATAACGCGCATCATGTCAGTCTATTTTCAGCCAACGACAAAACGGGGCTGACCAATTTTGCCTTCGACGGCATGACATCAGGCGATCGCATGGGCTCGGCCGTTGGTGTCATGGCATTTATCCTTATCGTGGGTGGTGCCTTTGGTGTCGTCATGGACACTGGCGCCATTACTCATTGCATTATGGCGATGATCGCCAAACTGCAGCGCAGCCAAGTATTACTGATCCCATTACTGTTTATAATATTTTCATTAAGCGGCGCGATATACGGCATGAGTGAAGAGGCCATTGCATTTTGCATTGTACTGTTACCGCTTTTTCAGGCTTTAGGTTATTCAGCGGCAACTGTGGTCATGGTCACCTACTTATCCACCCAAATTGGATTTGCTACCTCATGGATGAATCCATTTAGCGTGGCCATTGCGCAAGGGATTGCCGGTGTACCTTTAATGTCTGGCGCTGGTTTACGGATTGCAGCTTGGTTTGTTTTCACTGTTGTCGGCTTAATTTTTACCCTGCGCTACGCTAAAAAACATCGCTCAACAGTGGATGCCACACTCGTGCATGCTAACGATAAACCATTGAATAATAAATGTTCTTCCTTTGACATTCTCGTGTTGCTTTGTTTACTCGGCGTAATTATGTGGGTGATTTGGGGAGTGGTAAGCCAAGGCTATTATATTCCGCAAATCGCCAGTCAATTTTTTGCACTGGCCTTGGTTGTTGGGCTGATTGCCGTTATTTGGCGAAAACGTAGCTTGAACCAAATCTCAAGTGCCTTTCAAAAAGGCGCCAGTGAATTGTTACCCGCCGCTATGATTGTGGGATTCGCCAAAGGTGTGGTGTTATTGCTTGGCGGCGATGACCCACAACAGCCCTCTATTCTTAACACTGCCTTACATTATGCCGGCGAGTCCTTGGCAACGTTACCTGATGTCACCTCTGCCATTGTTATGTATATATTTCAATCTATTATGAATTTCTTTGTCGCATCGGGTTCCGGTCAAGCCGCCCTGACCATGCCTATCATGGCGCCGCTTTCCGATATTGCAGGCGTCACCCGCCAAGTATCAGTGCTTTGTTTTCAGCTTGGTGATGGACTGACAAATTTAGTGATCCCTACTTCAGCCTCATTAATGGGTTGTTTAGGTGTGGCTAAAATTTCATACGCTCAATGGCTTGCGCTTATTTGGCGCTTTCAATTATTGCTGACCTTGATGGCCAGTGCCGTCATTTTATTTGCCGTTATTACAGGATATAGCTGATGTTAACTTTAATCCGTAACGCCGCCGTTTATGCGCCGCAGTTTTTAGGGCTACGCGACGTGTTATTTTGCGAGGCGAAAGTCCTTAAAATCGCCCCCATCATTGATCTTAAGCATGCAGACTTAGTCACAATCATCGAAGCCAATGGCCGCCCTTTAATCCCAGGTTTAGTGGACCCCTTAGTGCATATCACAGGCGGTGGCGGTGAAGGCGGTTATCACACACGTACCCCAGAGATGCAACTAACAGATGCCAGCCTTGCTGGGGTCACTACGCTCGTCGCAGCATTGGGAACCGACGCCATTAGTCGCAGCTTGAACGAACTTGTCGTCAAAGCGAAAGCGCTCACATATGAAGGCTTGTCTGTCTTTTGCTACACTGGCTCCTACGAATACCCCGTAAAGACGCTTACTGGCGATATCACCCAAGATCTGGTGTTAATCGACAATGTTATTGGTGTGGGTGAAATTGCAATTGCAGATCACCGAGGATCGCAACTCACAGTGCCAGAACTCGCCAGAGTCGCAGCGCAAAGCCGCGTCGGTGGGATGCTCAGCGGTAAAGGCGGCATAGTGTTTGTGCATGTGGGCGATGGTGCAACTGGTATCCAAATTTTGCATCACATCGCGCAGCAGTCTGATATCCCTTTAACGCAGTACTATCCCACTCACATGAATCGCTCCCAGCAGCTATTAGAGCAAGGGCTTGAATTTGCACGACAAGGTGGGGTTATCGATTTCACGACGTCGACTAATACTCAGTATTTAAACGAGGGTGAAGTCGCGGTCGTTGATGCGGTCCATTTTGCAATCTCGCAAGGTATCAACTTGAGTCAAATCAGCTTAAGTTCCGACGGAAATGCTAGCCTGCCCATATTTAGTTCTGACGGTGAATGTATTGGAATAGAAATGGGTAAAGTCAGCAGCCTATTTGAAGCGCTAGTGGCTTTAATTAACAGTGGTTTACCCCTAGAACAAGTGCTTCCTTTAGTGACCTCAAATGCCGCTCGGGTGCTCAAGCTAAAAAGTAAGGGCAGAATAAGCGAAACACACGATGCCGACTTTGTGTTATTAATGGATAACTTTAATATCGATAAAGTATGGAGCAAAGGGCAACTACTCGTTGATGAAGGTAACGCACTGAAATGGGGAACATTTGAATCGCAGTAACTCAATAATGGCGCACGCCGCGCGCGTGCACCACACTCATAAACTGTGTGCAATGCGAGTAGATTACCCGCAAACAGAGCGTATCAAGCACATTTTCTCAAGGTGAAAGAGTTTGCATTGCTAAGCGCACTCCGATCATCGCTGATTGACTGACATTTTAAAACGCGTAACGTTACGCCATCGAGATCCGAACTGCACCATTACAGTTACCGCGCTTCAGCCAAACTATCCCATAAAAACTGGGCATCTTATTGCCCTATTTAAGAAAAGTATTTTATATTCGGCAGATTAACGCCACTGCCAAAGAGCTTGTTCTCTATCCTCTTTACAGATATTGGACCTACAAGATACGCGTAACGGCGTTAGGCTAAATTAACCATCTGATATAGATGAAAAAGCCATTTCTGTATCTATTATAGTATCTTGCTTACTCTTATTATCCCCTTTCCTTTCAAGCCCAAGATCACTGCGAACTTGGACCGCGAATCCGATTAGGATGAGCAAAGAAACCTGCTGTGGTGCGCATAAAATGCTGTTTAACTTTGAGCGCAGGATGTTTAACTTGGATCACAATAAGCTATATCATGACTTCAGCGATCGGCTCCATCGAGCCAACACTCTCAAGTCGATACTTTTTCAGAGACGCAGTCTGCACATGTTGGGAAGAGATTTTGAATAATACAAAAGGTAGTCTGTTTATGGTTGCTGCTATGGCAGCATTTTCTATTGAAGACATGCTCATCAAATCTGCAGCAGAAACCACCTCTATCGGCCTCATTTTAGCGTTATTTGGCCTTGGTGGAATGTTGATATTTATACTGTTAACTTGGCGCAAGGGCGAAACTGTGCTTCACCCTGCAGCATTGTCGACCCCCATACTGTTACGCGCATTGTGTGAAGTGATCGGCCGCTTCTGTTTTGCTTTAGCTATCACCTTAACACCACTCTCGAGTGCATCCGCTATTTTGCAAGCCACACCTCTGATCGCCATGATTGGCGCAGCCTTGTTATTCGGTGAACAAGTCGGTCATAAAAGATGGCTTGCGGTATTGGTTGGTTTTGTGGGCGTGCTGATGATCATTCGTCCAGGGCTTGATGGCTTTGAAGCCACCTCTTTATTTGCCGTTATCGCTACCTTAGGTTTTGCAGGCCGCGATCTCGCAACACGTGCCGCATCGCCCGTGTTATCTAACATGCAACTTGGGGTGTATGGCTTTTTTGTGTTAATTCCGACAGGCTTAGCCATACTGATGTACCAAAATGAGCCCTTACAGTTTAGTACCACTGCGGCAACACAAATTCTGGGAGCCATCGTCTTTGGTGTCATGGCCTACAATGCGCTGACAATCGCTATGCGCGCTGGAGATGTCTCAGTAGTCAGCCCCTTTCGGTATACCCGTTTACTGTTTGCCTTAGCGTTAGGCATATTGATATTTGGAGAATCACCAGATTTACTGACACTTCTAGGGAGCTTACTCATAGTATTAAGTGGCGGCTATACCTTAATCCAAACGCGTAAAAGAACCACGACGAATAACATACCTAATGCGGCATGAACTGAGTAAAACAACAACGTAAGTTGAAATCTCGGCTAAATTCTTCGCAAGTAAACTGACTCGACGAGGCGCAGAAACAAGCGCGATACACTCAACACAGATTCAGCCTTTGGTGATTTGCTATGGCATTAAAGCGTGCTAACGCTTAAGCACTACTTTTAAGATCTAATTTTTAAGCGCTAACTCTTGAGCGCTAGCGAATCAAGATTACCCACCTTAAGTTCTATTATTCAAACAGTTAAATTGCAATGCTCGCGACGGCGAGTTTGCAAGTCATGACACCAACATAACGTGTAAACTGTAGTGGTCAAGTAAAATTGGCCACGGTTTTAGAGTCATTCCAATATAAACGTTCTGACTCATTTGGCGTTAACCCACCATTATATTGATGGGGTCTTGTCTCACTGTAA
>NZ_JAJAEF010000039.1:0-25481 GCF_020447145.1 Shewanella sp. SR1
AACACATCTGTAACCTTGGGAGTCCCCAAAGTGATGGTCCCAGTCTTGTCCAGAATCATTGCCGATATTTTCGAAGCGGTTTGCAACGCCTCACCATTGCGGATCAACACTCCGACCTCGGCAGCTTTTCCAACGCCCACCATAACTGACATAGGCGTTGCGAGTCCCAAGGCACAAGGGCAAGCGATAATGAGTACGGTGGTAGCAGATACGATGGCATAGGCTACCGTCGGATTTGGGCCAAAGTTAAGCCAAATCAATGCACTGCTAACTGCAACAATCATCACCACGGGCACAAAATAAGCTGCAATTACATCCGCCAAACGACCAATAGACGGTTTGGAATTTTGTGCACGTTTGACCATATTGATAATCTGCGCCAATGCCGTGTCCTTTCCAATACGGGTGGTCCTAAACAAAATGGCTCCATTTTTATTAATGGTACCTGCCGCCACCATGTCGCCGACGGCTTTTTCTACTGGCATAGGTTCACCTGTTAACATGGATTCATCAATGGCTGTGTAGCCTTCAATAACTTCACCATCAACAGGGACTTTTTCTCCGGGGCGAACACGCACAACATCATCCATTAACACCTGTTCGATGGCGATATCTACTTCTTTTTCATTGCGAATTACTCTGGCAGTCTTGGCTTGCAAACCAATGAGACGTTTAATTGCTTCAGAGGTTCGTCCGCGAGCTCGTAACTCCAATGCCAGCCCTAAGTCAATCAAACCAATAATCATGGCGGTAGCTTCAAAATAAACATGGCGCGCCATCTCTGGGACAACATCAGGGATGAATACAACGACCATGGAGTAGATCCATGCGGTTCCCGTACCTAAAGCAATCAGGGTGTCCATATTGGCTGAATGATTTTTAAAAGACTGCCAAGCGCCCATATAAAAGTGTTTACCAGAAAACACCATTACGCCAAGGGTCAGTAATCCAACAACTAGCCACACAAATCTCTCTTCAGCCGAGCTTACCGTCATATCACCGACGAAGAGGCCATAAATCATCAAAGGCCCCCCTATAGATAACGCTATCGTCATCTCACGCATTAGCCGTTTGTAGTAAGCTCTGTCTGCTCGCTCCTTTTCTACCAGCACGTCATCTTCGCGCTCAGCCAATGCGAGCTTAGCGTGGTAGCCCGCTTTATCCACCGCTTTCACTAACACATCAGCCTGAGCCGCTCCCGTGACACTTACCGTCCTTTGCGCGAAATTCATCACGGCGTTTTGCACGCCTGGAACATTCTTGAGTGCAGATTCAATTTTTCCTACACAACTGGCGCAGCTTGCCCCCTCAATAATGAGTTCCACAACATCAGTCTGCTCGTGATGAAACGCCTTGTGTGCATGATGCTCATGACACCTTGTAGATTTACCACCGTCACGAGAAGCAACGTTGGTAGCCCCCGAATTTTTAGAACTCATAATGCTGCGCCTCCAACTGGTCAACATGAACTAATGACTTATTCAGCAAAGCTTCTTCAATAGAGGCTTACCTATCAGTTATAAGTTTAGGTGCTTTTTAAATTGGGCTACATATATGCCATGCCAAACACCTTATTACTTATTCATATCGAAACGCTTCCTTATCAAAACCTTATTATCCGTCATTCCGCACCTAATTTAATAATTAAAATAGTGTGATCCAGTGATCATTTCTCAGTGAAAAAGACGATACCATCTTGACCGCGAACGACAGTTTTGATCTATTACTGTTATTTGACGGTCTCAAAATATGTCGACTCAACCTATTATTAAGCTTGGATCACCTTGGCCTCATTGCCGCTTTTTGTCATGAAATCGGCCTGCCACAGATGATAGATGCGGTCATTCCTAAGTATTCCGACCACCATGTTTCTCATGGTGACGCTGTATTGGCCATGATCCTTAATGGACTCGGCTTTCACAGCAGAACGCTTCACATGTTCTCTGACTTTTTTAAGACCAAGCCCGTGTCTAAATTGCTCGCCAAAGATATTGATGCACATCACCTGACCGATGACGTGCTAGGTCGCACCTTGGATGCCCTGTACGAAGCCGATGTCTCCGCGCTCTATCAAGTTATTGCACAGCGCGTTGTTGATAAACTCGGCCTGACTACGGACGCTGTTCATCTGGATATCACGAGCTTTCACGTTGATGGCAAGTATGCGCAAGATGAAGAGACCAATGTGATCCAGCTTGTGAAAGGTTATAGCCGAGACCACCGTCCAGAGCTCAATCAAGTGGTGCTTGAGCTCATTTGTGAAAACCAAGCTGGCCTTCCGGTTTATATGCAAGCGCTCAGTGGTAACACCAATGATGCCAAAGCATTCGCCGAAGTCACTCGCCATCATATTCATTGTCTAAAAGCGGCACAAAATAGCCGTTACTTTATCGCTGATGCCGCGTTGTACACAGAAGAGAGCATCGCCTCGCTAGATAAACAACAGCAAAAGTTCATTACCCGAGTGCCGATGACCATCAAACTGGCAAAGCAAGCTTTGCTTGCCTTAGAGCCAGAGCAATTAAGCTCGATGGGCAACGGCTACTCAGGGTGCTGGATAGATTCGGACTACGGCAAGGTGACTCAACGCTGGTTGCTCGTTCACAGTGAGCAAGCGACAAAGCGAGAAGAAATCACCTTCTACAAAAACTTAGAGAAAAACGTCGCTAACGAACTCAAAGCGTTAGATAAAATAAGCAAGCTCCCCTTCGCTTGCGATGCCGACGCAACATTGGCATTCAACACCTTCAAGAAGCAATGCCAGCTACTGGGATTTGAACAAACCATTATCATCAAAACGCCGACTTACTCGAGTCCTGGTCGCCCAAAGAAAAACGAAAAACCGACTGGATATCAATATTTCATCGAGGCGCGACCATTTACCTACCTAGAAAAAGTAAAGTTGGCAAAACTTAAAGTCGGCATGTTCATCCTTGCAACGAATGACATCGCCAGCGAAGCGCTAACAATGGAAGCCCTTCTCAAGCACTACAAATCGCAACAAAAAGTCGAGCGCGGGTTTCGTTTTCTAAAAAGTCCGGAGTTCCTAACTTCTTCAATATTCTTGAAAAAACCACAGCGTATTGAAGCATTGCTGATGATAATGACGCTGAGCTTGCTTGTTTACGCCAGCTTAGAGCACAAAATCAGAGAACAACTCACCCAAACCGAAGCGTTTTTCCCGAGCATGGTAAGCAACAAACCGACGACAAAGCCGACGGCACGCTGGGTGTTCTTGAAGTTTGAAGGTATAGATATCTTGGAAATCAATGGCCAACGATTCATCACAGGGCTTCAAGAACATCAAACTCGGCTTTTAAAACGGTTAGGTAGCCTCTACGAGGCAGTTTATTCCTGAATTAGGTGCGGAATGTCGGATTATCTATCGTCAAAGTAAGACCTTAACATCTGGCTCATTGCCATTTCGGCCATGTTTTCATCTCTCTGGGCTATGGCCTCAATAAGCTCTAATCCTTTGGTATTGAACTGCATTGATATAGTGTAAGAATGACGCTCTTCTTTTACATTAGCTGTAGCGACTTGCACCAATGATTGAAATAAGCCTGTCAAAAAGCGATTGTTTGTTAAGCCCGCTATTTGCTCTGTTAATACTTGACAAGATATATGCTTCATTGAAGCAATTATCCTTAGATTTTCAACATCTTTACTTGTGCAATTGTGCGCAGCTATACGAGCAATCATTTGCCCAATGAGTAGCAGCGCATACTGTAACTCGAAAAAAGAAAATTTCCCGGCGCTAAACAGCTCATTACACGCAGACTCAACCCGTTCAAATGTAACCGGTCTAACAAAGGCTCCCCCCGTTGCGCCACGTTTAATATCAACTAAGCGACTCCTCTAGTCCTTTTATTGCTTCCCTTATCGTTGTTCTGCTCACATTGAAGCAACGAATTAATTCACTTTCCGATGGAAGCTTTTGCCCTGCAATATAGCGGCCATCAAAAATGGCTGTACTTAACTGACCATAAATATTGTTGGATGCTTTTATCTGTTCAACTGACTTGAATTTCGTTAACATCCGCTTTCCCTCAATGGTGTTTATTTCTGTTTTTATAACAATGATAAAATTCAAAAATTATGAAATTCAACCAACTCAAATATGAGTTGGTTGAATAATTAAAGATTAAAACTTATAAATAAACTTAGCCCTTAAATCGGTAGCATCATTATCATTGTTCTCATAGTCCAACACTGAAAAGTCAACTGAAACAAGGCAGTTTTTAAAATCACCGGAAAAACCATAAACCAAGTTTAATGTCCATTCATCAAGGTCTTTACCTACTTCTGGGTTATTAAACGAAGTGAATCTTAATTTCCCATCCAATTGATTGTATTTATATCCAACACCGAGCTGATATGAGTCAGTTCCAGCCTCGAAGGCGTTAACACCAGCTGTTTTTGTGGTTGTGGTAAATTGATAATACGCACCTTGTCCAATGCCTCTAAAGACACGATGCTCTCCTTCTGAACCACTCACTGTTGTATATGCAGCAAAAAATTCAAAGTTGTTATGATTTGCGCCAAATTTAATACCAAATAAGTTATTATTGGCGAAGTCAGGGTTATCCCAAGAATTAGTATAGAACTGTGCCGCAATATAGCTTTTTAACGGGATGGGTAACGTGTATTTCACATCAGCGTATAATGCTTTCACCTCACCAATGACATCAGCATATGAGGCCTGAATTTTAATTTTTTTTGATGGCGATGTATTAACCTGCGCAAACCACATGCCGCTGTCACCAATATCATAAAACTCCCCCGGACGACCTGTTCCGTTTTGTTCAAACTCAACAAAGTCATTATCTGCGTAATATGATTTGTCTGTTCGCGTTTGATATTTAGTTACATATCCTGCTGAAATCTCAGTGTTTAATAGACTCTTATTGCGGATCTGATACATTTCAAACGACTCCTTGATGAGCCTCGAATCAGAATCGGCGACAAAAGGAGATGAAAAATGTTGTCTTCCCCCTTTGAAGATTGTATCCCCCAAGGTGTACTTCAAGTATGATTCAGACAAAATGGCGCCATCAGCGTCCATATTGCCCGCTGTTTTTCCATCTCGGTCATTCCGGCTGTTTATATAGGATCCTTGGAACTCACCTCCGAGTTCAAACCCATTAAGTTCAGCAGTATTAAAAGCAATGTTGCCACCATTCGCCCAGATTTGGCTGTCGTGGCTGCCCTCCTTATCAAATGTTTGAGCAAAGTAATATGATTTCATCGCACCATGAACACTTCCTTCTGAGAACCACTTATCAAAGCTGGAAGCTGTTTCATTTGCAAAAGCTGAAGTGCTGCAAATTAAACCTAGCGCTAATACGGATAGTTTTTTATTACTCATCATTTACCCTTCTACGATTTTAGTCACTTTACAATGGCCTAGCTTGGTCCCACACCAAATGCATCTAGCCAGTGCAGTCATATTCACCTCATATCTACTGTCGCTACTAAATAGTTAACGTGTTAGATACGAAGTGACTCCATGAAAGAGAAAATGAGGCAACAACGTTACGACAATAGGTGAACGTAATATGGCTGTTGCCAGGAAGCCAATAGCCATGTCACCTATTGTTAATTCACCCAATAACAGCCGATGCAGAGTCCTTTGCTAAGATTGCAATAACCACTGGAGTTGAGGAGCACTTCAACAACGCAGGTGTTAGCGCAAAATTGGCTAATATCTATTTCAAACGACGAAACGTGATATCAATGTAACGCTGAGCCTCGATAACTCTTTCAAAATTAATCTTTGGCTGACAGAACGTTAGCGATAACACTTGTCATCGGCTGTAGTATTAGCTCTTTATTCGCGCCGACATCTGGCGTAACTGTTAGATATGGTTGCTTTAAATATGAGTTGGCGGCATTCACATCATCTAACTGCGGAGGAGCTAGTGTGATTTGGTTTGAATCAATCACTAGTTGTAGAAAAAGAGGTTGTGATTTTACCCACGTGGATGGGTCATCAGCATTTACACCCTCAAATAAATCTCTATACCGCACAACCAATACATGTGAACCTGGCGATAACTCTAGTGAACTATCAATGTTGTTATTGGAATGTCCGTCCACATTAAGCAGCTCTAGTTCGTCAGAGAATGAGACTTGAGCGGCCTGTGATGGCGGCGCAATGAAAAATAACATCGACAGAGATGACGCAGCAATGGCTGCAAGAGTAGTTTTTGAGAACATAACTGTTTCTCCAGAATTTAAATAACACAACATCTTGGTTCAAAGCATTTTGCTTATCAGACTATTGTTTTAAATAAAATTACTGGATGTTTGGCGGAGGGGTTTGAACACCTACAGTTATGGAACGATTGCTCCAAGTAGAACCAAAAATCTCTTGTGTTACAGATGGCTCGATTGGAAGTAAATTAATTGGTGCGATCACCGATACCAAATTATTACAGTGACTAGAACACTGTCCTGATTGACCGCAGTGACTCTTATTCATATCGCATTTACAGCCCATATCCCCTTGGCAACACTTCATCGAAGAATGGGCTTTGTGCATTTGTGCAGTTTCAGTAGTTTGCTGTGACATTGGCATAGCAAAAGCCAGCCTAGGAGCAATTGCCTGGCCGGTTAGCATCATTATCAATGTCATTATTAACAGCAAATTACGCATATTTAACGCTATCTATACTGTTGCTAGAGTTAGCTAAAAAAATGACACATTTCAGATAAATCTTTCAACAAGTAAATGAGCTAATTAGATATTGATTGATCAATATCAATGTTTTGTTTTTAGATTAATAACCAATAGATATTTAATATGTTGTTAATCGTATAACCCATTACAAAAATTTGGTCAAAGGAACACGAGGTTCGCCGCGTCCAGCGAGGCCCGAAACTCACATTGGGGCAAAAATGTGCTAACTCTTAATCCGCACATTCACCAAAAGAGCCAAAAAATATCAAACTATTATATAAACACACAAAGGATTCATAGAGTTATGTCCAAAGATTTACACATTTGGAAAATATCACACGCTATATTAATTGTGAATGTCTTCCGGCATTGCTTTGTTGAGGATATACAAGAAAATCGCCGCCGAAGTGCAGGTGATAACTACGGTTCCAATGCCATAAATAAATAACGAAATTAACGTGCTACCAAGAAACACGTTCTGAATAACCATCGCCGGAAATGTATTGGTATTATCCATTTTAGTAGTGACCAGTAATGTGGCCAGCGCCAGAAAAGCAGGGGTGTTAAACTCAACAAGCCCTGTATCACTTAGCCTATACAACCCAGCAGCCATCAAAGCTATAGCGGCGCCAGACCGAAGTAGAGGTATTGCGTGATCATGTCGATAAGGGAACATCATCCACAACGCCCAAAAGAAGCCTAAGCCGGATAAGTTGCGTACAACATCATGTAAGGTAAGAGAGGATAATTGAATCATAGCGAGATTACCTTTCAGCTATTTTTGCACTATTGAGCATCCATCCAATGAGCGCTATCGATGATAAAAATGTCTGCAGTGTTGTTTGTTAAAACCACACATTCAATCAATTGATAATCTGAGTTAAACACCTTCTTAAGTGCAATTAAATTGTCCTCTGAAGTGTAGCGATAGTTAATCATCATCGGAGCTATTTGTTGGCCATCTTCATTGAAGCAATTCTCAATCTGCACTCGGTTAAAACGTATCTCGCAGGCATTGTGATCCACTGTCACAGGTTGTTCACTGGTGCTGAATTGGATTGGCTCTTTGATAGCATCAATCGCAGTGACCAACCATTCAGCGAGCGCCATCATCCTGTCGTATTTGACACTGGAGCTGTTGATAACCGATAACATTTGATTAATGCAGGCTTCCATGTCCTGCCCTTGGCGCCCAAGCAGGATGACACGCTTAACATGACTCTTAATTTCACGGCAAGCCTTGTCATCGACAAATGGCTTTAACCTTTTAATCAAAATCTCATTGCGGCGCTGAACAGGAACAAATCGGCCTGATTCTGCGCAGGTGAGATAGAGGTGCATCTGAGCAGAGCGAAACACTGTCTTAAGCTGCTCTTCGTAACTGTTCATCTTTTTAAACCTTTCAAATTAAATTGCTTTAGGCACTGTATTACTTCGTGAAAATTACGCAAAAATTGAGGGGGTCACTCTCCGTTTGCGGTCTTTAATTCCTTGCTTCATAGCTGGAGCCATTAAAGGATCCCAGTGGCGTAACTGCTTGCTTATCGGCACGAGTACCGCGCTTAACTGAAGCATCAAACGTAGTGAGCGGCTTGATCTCCAACGGCTCATTTTGCAATACGATAAGCGGCATCGTAGCGGTAACCGTTTTCACCTTCCCGTTAATCATGAGATTGGCCACTGGCTGCGGTTGAATATCCCGACGCGCCCGAATCATAGCTTCTGGGGTGCTCAAGATGTTCTGCTTTAACAGCAATAGCTGACTTGGGCATTCATCGCCAAGGCGCTTAATATCCGCGTTCAGTCGCTCAAGCAATTTGTCCTTATCGACCTTCGACACCACATCTTTGCATAACCAGCTGAACCGCGCCGAGGTCATGGGTTCGTCAAAGCATCGGATTTGGCGATAGATATGTAACGCCATGACACCAGGGCAAACCTCGCGTAGTTTCTCAAATCTGTCAGCACGGGTGCTGTACTTGGTGGTGATTTCCTTCTCGATGGCCGTTTTAGCCAAGTTAATCCGGGCAATGACATCCATAACTTTGTTAGTGACTAACGGCGATGTGGAGTACCAAAGCACCCCAGGCGTCCTACGAGCTGAGCGCTGCGAGTAATCAGGATGAATGTGTAAATCACCGTAAGCGAGTTTGGCATTCGTTACTGCAGCCAGACCCAGTGTTTCGCGTACCGAAATCACCGTCACCGGCTCGCGCACTTTCTCAGCCGATTTCATGACGGGCGGTACAGGTGTCACGCTGGCACGGACAGGGGTATTCGAATCAAGCAGGTGATTGAGCTCCTGCAATGAGGATTGGATCACTTCATAGCTATCCGATATGATACACAAAGCCATCACCTTAAAGTATTTCTGTTGCTGTCTTACTGTAACCACTTTTAGTCCATCATGCAATGTTGTTGACTAACAAAGATAGGTGTACACCCCCACCCTCTGAGTACCTTGATAGATAGTTACTCGTGCATATCGAGTGGTGATGGCCATATTCAAGAAAATGAAAGAGATATTTTAGATAAGCCTAGGGGCGCCGTGATCTTGGAAATATTTGCCAAATCAAGCATAGGCTATTGAAAAAGATATAAATAAACCTATTCCATGACTGAAGATTTGATTCGGTTATTGAAGTGGATCGGGTGTGGTATTCTGGGTGATATCTAATCGAAAGTGTGTCTGGCACAGGTCGCAGACAAAGTGTTGTTGGCCAGCTGTTGGGGGGTGGAGTTTTCCATTGCATCCTTGCTTGATGCAATTTCGGAGGTGGCGATTATCTTTCGTTAATTCGGCAGCCATCTCATTCACTTCTCTTCTCATTCTATTATGAGCAGGTTGAATTAATCGAAAAACGTCACTTACTGTGCATCCCATTTCTTTGGCGACTTCCGATGAAGAATTATACTTTTGAAACAGCGCCCAAGCCCTTTCTTGCTCTTTTAGTTCATCCATCTTGCGCTATCTCCAAAGAATGTTGATACCTCACAATAATCCTCTTTAATCTTCAGCGCAATTAGACCGCTGTAAATGATATTGTTTACTGAATTGAGAAGGATTGGACACCATACTTATTTGAGCTATATTTAAATAGGATTCTACTAGGTCAATTAAGTATGCCTTCCAATGCCTTTCTAACCATAGGTAAAGCCGCAGACGGAGAGTTAATCGGTATCGATGCGGTTAAACGCGGTAAATCTGACTTAACCTGCCCCTTCTGTCAGGTGCCGCTTATCGCCGCAAAAGGGAATTTTAAGGTGCATCACTTTCGCCACGACGGTGAGACTTGCCATGAGTCACTGCAACAGCTGCCACAAATACCAGGCTGGGATCACTTTCACCTCTGCGTGCCGGATTTCCTTGTTAATGTCTTACAGAATTACGCCGAAGCCCATCCTGGGGAAGTATTTTGGTATGAACCTAAGCATGTTCGTGATCTGTTAAAGCACAATCTTATTGAGACCGACAGTTACACGGGTAAATATCGACTGACCGATGCCGCGTTAATCATCACCGGCCAACTATCGCTGAGTAAATTCAGCAACTGGTTTCGCCGCCAACTCACAGCCCGGATACATAGAAAATCGCAGTTAGTGGCTAACAACGAACTACATCGAGCACACTTTGAGATTGAGGCTTGGCGCCAACAACAGCTGATGGTAGCCACCACCTACTTATTTGAGTTAACCCTAGACAATGGTGAAGTGATTTATAAGGTGGGCCGGACTCGTCGTGAGGTAGACGTGAGACTAGCTGAAGTTGAATCCGAGATGAAAGCCCACTTTAACCAGGGCATCTGCGCCAAAGTATTGCGGTTAATCCCTAACGGCGGTTATCTGGAGCAGTATGTATTGTATCGATACCGGCTATCAAAGAGAGAGATAGGAAAACATCAAGAATATCTGAGCCTCGATGCGTCAGCATTGAAACAGCTTAAGGCGGCATTCACCCGCGCAGCCAATGACTTAGCCCCCTTCGATAAGGACGAGCGCTTTATTGCATCTGGGCGTTGGCGTTACGAACCCAAGCGATTAGACGCGGTACGCAAAGGGATTAAGCAGACTGTAGAAAGTGGTAGCAGTTTCGGGCGCCCCAAGGGAACAACCAAGGTCGGCAGCGAGGAATGGCGCAAGCAGTATCAATATGTGATTGATCTGTTAGAGGCAGGCAATCTCTCTCAAGAGAAAATCGCCAGAATGACATTTAATAGCACCTCGACGGTGAAGCGAGTTAAACAAGTTATATCCAAGGAAACGCCAGAATAAGCGCGTCAGAGTTTAACGGAATTATCAGGTGTACTCCGTGCTCTTGCTTATTCCTTCCCCCTAGTTTGCATGATGGTCTAAATTGAATTATTTTGGCATCGGTTATATTGGGAATTATCATTTGGTGTTAATGTCTTCCCCAGAATTACATTTGGAAATCTTTTGCTCGGGACGAAACAATGTTACGTGAGATGTTCAACTTCAATAGTGCTAGTGACACAGTGAAAACCTATGTATTGCGCTTACGCCGTGCCAAGCAAATGGAAACACTGGAGGTGATGGTTGAGCGCTTGGAGGCAGATGCCAAAAACGCCGATGAGCGCGCCGACATCGCCCATGCATACAGCATTAGAGAGATGGAGATCTCTAACAGTATTGACTAAGCTTAAGTAACCACTTATGGCAAATGAAGGCTGGTTAGCCGTAATTAGTTTAGGGGTAACCTTAACGTTATTATCGCTATTGCGCGACAGGTTATTTTCCACCATTGGGCGTGGTTTGTTGTTTCGTCTTTATGCGGCCCCGGGTGTATTTGTCCATGAACTCAGTCATGCTCTTACTGCAATTCTGTTTCGGTTTACCATTACCAAAATATCCTTTTTCTCACCACAGCCTGACGGCACACTTGGCTTTGTGCAGTACCAGCACCGACCATCATTAATTAGCCCTGTGTTACGTTTATTCGTCGGAATAGCCCCGCTTTTCGGCGGATGTGCTGTTGTGTGCATACTTAATTGGTTATTCCAGGCGCCAGCCACCATTGACTGGTCTGCACTTTATAATTTCGCCGTTGATGAACCGTTGCGGTTTGGAATCTGGATGTATTTCACTTCTTCAGTCGTGGCTAATGCCGTTCCAAGCAAGTTTGATTTGAATAACAGCTATATTGCTCTGTACTGTCTGTGTTTTGTGATTGGAGCCCTGCCGCTCAGTTACACCCCTCTTTTGAATTTGCTCAGCTCTATCATGGCACTGTGCTTATTGGACCAGCGGGGGCATTTGAACGAAAACCTACGGTTTTGAATCCTGTGGCACCCTCGTAACCGTAGGTTTTCGTTTGATAGCCGTTAATCCCTGTATTTGAGGTTCGGCTGCATTCGGCCGGTAAAAGCGTTGAATTTAGCCACAAAACCTATAACACATTGATAATATGTAGGAATATCAATATTCTTTTTCCACCTGACGTTGGTCGAATCGATGCTTCTCCTTGGCCTGCAGGGTCTTGTGGAAGAACCGACAAATTTGCCAAGTTTGCTCGTTTAGGGGCTGGCAACGATTTCTGCATTTGCAGCCAGACGATCAAAACACATCCATTAAATCGTTATAGCGAACTTTGAAGCTGTTTAAACTGCCCTTGGATCACTGCTTTTTCCTGAAGAATCACCTTATTCTCATCGGTCAGAAATGCCACTTTATCCTGGGCGGTTTTCAGTTCGGCTTTGGTGGTCTCCAGTGCGTGGGATAACACGGCCACTTGCTTATCGACATCTGCTTTCTGAGTGGTGAGCGCGGCCATGTTTTCCGACAATTGCTCATTTTTATGCTGGTATTCCCGGCACCTTGTCACGGCTTCTTCATACTCGTGTTCCAGGTTCTGGATATCTTCCATCTTTGCGTTCAAGTCGCTATTTAGCGCCGCATTGGCCCGTTTTAATTCATCGGCATTTCGTTGTAACTGCGCGTTGATGTCGAATAGCTCGCCGCTTCAAGCCGGGTTGGACGCCGCCGCATTGTCCAAACCAACCAAACCGATACGCCAGAGGCTAATGCAATAAAGAAATAGCGTTGCCAGCCACCAGCATCAGCTAGCAAGCTGAATGCAGCCCCAGGATTCATCATGTGTACGATATTAAGAATTGAGTTAATCTCCACGCGCTCACCGTACTCTATCGTACGCTCAACGGCATACTTACTCGCCTGGTCCATCAGTAATATCAAACCGGAAAGACACAGCCAACCACAAAAGGTGTTTGTCGGGTTAGAGTTCGCCATGAAGTTAATTTTCTTTTCCTCCAATCGGTAGCGCTTGCTCGACAGGGGTGACGTATACCCAACCGGATATGTTGGGTCCGATTTTCCCGGTTTTGCGAATGATGGTCGTCACCTCATCCACCTGATTGTCATCACAGACCAGTGATAATTGGACTTCTGAGATAACCACGCCAGCTTCGGCAGAATAGGCCAATTCCCGCTCCCCGAGGGGCTTCAAAGTACCCTTGATGTCGAGTAGCGATAGGTTTTTGTAACCCGCGTCACGCAGTGCGTCGATGACATCAGCGGATCGAACGTGGTGGATAAAGGCGGTAATTTGTTTCATGTAAATACTCCAAAAAAATTCGCTATTACTGTTAGATGGATCGCGGCAAGAGGATGCTTGCCGCGATCCTGAGGGTGTCACTGAGCGATCGGAACGCCGTTGTCATCAATCTCTTTTGGCTTTCGCCAAGCCAGTCGATAAAGGCCGGGAAGTACCAATAGAGTGAGTAACGTGGATGAGATAATGCCGCCGATGACTACCGTGGCCAGTGGTCTTTGGACTTCTGCTCCAGTGCTGGTGTTGAGTGCCATCGGCAAGAAGCCTAATGCAGCCACCAGAGCGACCATCAAAATCGGCCGCAATCTCAACATGGCGCCGCCCTGAATCGCCTGCTCGACGGATTCACCCCGATTGAGCTCATCTCGAAAGGCCGACACCATCATGACCCCCGTCAGTACAGAAACCCCGCATAAGGTAATAAACCCAACGCCGGCTGTGATCGAGAGGGGAATATCTCTTAACCACAAGGCGATAACGCCACCGGTCAGCGCCAGCGGTACGCCACTGAAGACCAATGCCGCATCTTTTGCCGAACCAAAGGTCATCATCAACAGTGCAAAAATCATCACCAAAGTGACGGGGACAAGCAGGCTTAACCGCTGCGAGGCCGATTGCAGTTGCTCAAAGGTGCCTCCATACTCCAGCCAATAGCCGGGCGGCAATTTCACCTGTTGCGCAACTTTGCCCTGAACTTCAGCCACAAAACCACCCAAATCACGACCGCGAACGTTCGCGCTGACAACCAGTCGCCGCTTGCCGTTTTCGCGAGAGATCTGATTAGGTCCAGGGGCCAGCGTGAGACTGGCCACTTCCCGCAGCGGTACGTAGCCGCCCTCTGGCAGCGGTATCGGCAAACGTTCCAACGCGCGCAAGTCGCCCCTTATGCCCTCGGCCACTCGCACCACTATCGAGAAACGTTGATCGCCTTCAAAGATCAGGCCAGCCTCCTCACCGCCCGTGGCGGCGGCGACTACGTCCTGCACATCGGCGACATTCAAGCCATAACGATACATAGCTGAACGATCAGCATTAATGGACAGAATAGGCAAACCGGATACCTGTTCGACCTTGACACCTTCGGCGCCCTCGATGCCAGTCAATACCGCCGCGATTTCGCTGCCCGATTTAAGCAGCTGGTCCAAATCATCGCCGAACACCTTGATCCCGAGGTCTGATCGCACACCAGAAATCAATTCATTGAAGCGCAGTTGGATCGGCTGGCTGATCTCATAGGCATTTCCCGGCAACAACGTCAGTTTCTCACCAATTTCTTCCAACAGCTGCGCTTTGGTTTTATCAGGATCGGGCCATTCACTGCGATCCCTGAGCATGACATAGCCATCGGAAATGTTGGGCCCCATGGGGTCACTGGCAACTTCGGCCGTGCCGACGCGCGCGAAGTAGGTTTTGACTTCAGGGATTTCCAGAACCGCTTTTTCCAGTTGAAACTGCATATCCAGGGATTGAGTGAGACTGGTGCCGGGTATTCGCAGTGCCTGGACGGCAATATCGCCCTCATCCAGATTAGGGATAAATTCCGTCCCCATCCGCGTGGCCAGTGCGCCGACCAAAACCACAAAGATCAGGGCCGCAGACAATACGAGAACGCGAAACTTTAGCGCCCACGCCAAAACCGGGGCGTAAAACCGTTTGGAGTGGCGAACAATAAAATTGTCCTTCTCCTCGATATGCCCCGTCATAAACAGCGCCACGGCGGCAGGGACGAAGGTGAGTGACAGCACCAACGCAGACAGCAAGGCCATGATCACCGCCATAGCCATGGGCGTAAACATTTTGCCTTCCACGCCCGTCAAAGCCAGGATGGGTAAGTTCACCAGAATCACCACTAACACGCTGATCAAACTCGGCGCAAAAACCTCGCGGGTGGCCGCAAACACCGTTTGAAAACGCTCATCCAGTTTTAAGGTGCGCCCAAGATGATGCTGTCGCCCAGCCAAGCGCATGATACAGTTTTCGACAATGATCACCGCACCATCCACAATCAAGCCAAAATCGAGTGCGCCCAAACTCATCAGATTGGCGCTGACCTTGGTTTGCACCATGCCCGTCATCAACATCAACATCGACAATGGAATCACCATTGCGGTGAGTAAGGCCGCCCGGACGTTGCCGAGCATGATCAGGAGCACGACGACAACCAATACCGCACCTTCGGCCAGGTTGGCCTGCACCGTGGCAATGGTTTTATCGACCAGTACCGTACGGTTATAAACCGGTTCGGCAATCACGCCCTCGGGCAGCGTCTTATTGATCTCCAACAACTTGGCCGACACATCCTGGGAAACCGTCCGACTATTACCTCCCAGCAGCATGACGGCGGTACCCAATACAGTCTCCTCACCATCGCGAGTAGCGGCACCTGTGCGCAACTCTTTGCCGAATCCGACCTCGGCCACATCAGCCACGGTAATGGGTAACCCGGCTCGACGAGCGACGATGATTTTTTCGATCGCCGGGATGTCAGCTACCTGTCCGGGGGCACGAATCAGGTATTGTTCGCCATTTTTTTCGATATATCCGGCACCGATGTTGGCGTTGTTTTTCTCCAATGCCGCCACCAGATCGTCGAAGCTGAGCTGGTAGGCCAGCAGTTTTGACGGTTCCGGGGTGACGTGGAACTGCTTTTCAAAGCCGCCAATGGTATTGACTTCGGTAACACCTGGAACCAGGCGCAATTGCGGACGTATCACCCAATCCTGCAAGGTGCGTAAGGCCGTCGCATCATACGGCTCACCATTTTCCATCAAGGCGCCCGGTTTCGCATGCACCGCATAGTGAAAGATTTCACCGAGGCCTGTGGCAACGGGTCCCATCGCCGGATCGATTCCCGAAGGCATCTCGCTTTTCGCCTGCTGCAAGCGCTCGTTGATAAGATTGCGGGCAAAGTAAATGTCCGTGCCTTTTTCAAACACCACGGTCACCTGAGACAGGGCATAGCGTGATATCGAACGGGTACTCTCAACATAGGGCAACCCCGTGATCGCCAGTTCTACCAGGTAGGTAATGCGTTGCTCCACTTCCAGCGGTGAGTAGCCTGGGGCTTCTGTATTGATTTGCACCTGGACATTGGTGATATCGGGTACCGCGTCAATGGGTAGCTGCTGATAGTTCCAGACACCCAGGGCGCCCGTTACCAGCACCAGAAACATCACCAGCCAGCGGCGTGCGATGGAAAATTGAATGAGTTTATCGATCATCACACACTCCTTCGTTGAGCGGCGATAGAATGCTGCTCCGGCCGATGGAATCCAGAATGTCTTTCAGGGAGCTATTAATCATCATCGCCAACCTCCCCTTTACCCAATTCCGCTTTCAAAATAAAACTGTTTTTGCTGACATACACTTCATCTGCGGACAGACCTGCCACCACTTCGGTTAGCTCACCGTCGGTTCGCCCCAAAGTCACTGTACGTGCTTCAAAACCTTCCTCACCCCGAACAAAAACGACAGGGTTATCCTCGACGATTTGCAAGGCTTCGTTGCGGATCACCATTGGAGCGGCTATTTCGGCGCGGGTGATTTGCGCGTTGACAAAGAGACCGGGTTTCCAAATGCCATTCGGGTTGTCGATCAAAGCGCGCGCCATAATGGCCTGATTACCAGTTTGGCCAAGCGGCGCAATATAGATGATTTTTCCCTCTGCGATATGGGTCGAATCGAGACTGAGAATGCGAACCCGCTGGCCTAATTCAACCTGAGCAACATCCTTGGGAAAAACCGACAGCTCCACCCAAACCGTTGAGAAATCCTGTACTACCAACAACGGGATATCCGTAGTGTGCTCGCCAGCGTTTGCATTCCGCTGGGTAACGGCACCATTGAGTGCGGATACTATCGAATAGGTTTTCAGACTTTCATTCGCTTCCACAGTCACCAGGGGTTCGCCTTTGCGAACCGGATCACCAACACTTTTTTTAACTTCCCGAATAACGCCGTCGAAGCGTGCCGTTACCGACTGTACACGCTCTGCGTTGGTGGCGACGACGCCATATACTGGCAAAACATCGCGGATGCTGCCCGAGGTAACGGTTGCCAGCGTAATGCCGGCATGTTTTATCTGCTCCTGGGTCAGCTCGACGTGGCCTTCTTCACCGTGCTCTTCCTCTTCTCCGTGACCCGTCTCGGCGAAAGTTTGTCCAGACAACAGGGTGATCGCAAAGCAACACGTAATTAGACGGATAAATGATTTTTTTAACTGGGTATTTGATTTCATTGTGGGGTTCCTGAAAATGTGTTGTCTTCGCCATACTGTGTCAAGGCCAAGGGCTCTGCTGTTAGCTGCTCAATTTCTGCACCATAGGTTAAGGCGGCTGCGGCCGCTTCGATCTGGGTGCGCCTGGCGCTCAATAATTCCTGCCGCGCGCTGACATAGTCGAGATACCCGTAGCGACCGCGTTGATAGGCCGCCTGAGTTTCTACCAGGGCCTGCTCAAGGGCGGGAATGATGGCGGTGCGCAGTGCCTCTACCGCGACAATGGCTTGTTTGCGGTTGTGAAAAGCCCGGAACAGTTGCGTGTGTAGATCCAGCAGCATTACATCGCGCTCTGCCAACACCTGATTTTTTTCGGCCAACGCGGTCGAAACGGCGCCGACATTTCGCTTGCCGGAAAACAACGGCATGCTGAAACCCGCTACCAACGCGGTGTCATCGGTTTCCTGCAAGCGACGAACCCCCACCGACCAACTGATATCGGCACTGGATTGGGTTTGAGCAAGGCGTATTTCTGCTTCTTTGAGGCGGGACTCTGCTGCGAATACTTCTATCGCAGGATTTTTTTCAACTTTGGCGTACAACAGGTCGAATGCCACGTCCTCGCCAAACTGGAATAGATCACCTTCCACTTTGTCAAAGTCCGGTGAGGTTACCCCCCACAGGGCAGACAACGACACTTTCAAATAAGCAAGCCGTTGCTGCTCCGAAAGCAAAGCGAGCTTCGCTTGCTCGGCAGCGGCCTGTGCCCGTTTGACTTCCGCCTCGGGTGTCGCTCCCGCCGTAGCCCGCTTTTTCACAATGCGTAAGCTCTCGCTCGCCAACTGGGCGGCCTCGCCAGCCAGGGTGACCTGCTCCTGTGCCGCTAGCACATCGACGTAACGGCGGGTGACTTCGCCCAATAAGGCCAAGGATTCCACCTGTCGGCTGGCATTGAGCACCGACCGACTGTGGGAGATTACGCCTTGCCGTGCCGCGCGCTTATCCCCCATTTCGATGACCGAAGACAGCGCAATGGTGAGTTCAGCACCACTTGCGCCGCTGAAGTCCCCAGTGCCCCCGACATTTTCAGCGTCAAATCCCAGCTCATACGCCGGTCTTAACCCGGCTGTTTCGGCCTGCCCTTGAAGGGCTGCGTAGCGGTAGGGAAAAACTTTCAAAGACGGGTTTTGTGACAAGGCGCGCTGCACCGCATTGGTCAGCGTGATCGTTGAGTCCCCAGGCTCGGCGCTAAGCCCCGACGAAGAAATGAAAAATAATAAACTGAACAGAATACATCGGCTTTTGATATTCCTCCGCCCCAAAGCGCCAGAACCCGGCGCAGTACGTATTGATAGCATATGGTAGATCCTACTTATTTAAGATAATTCAAACCGCGCGCTGCAACGATAACGGCAACACAGAAAAAACATAATCGGTAAAATCAGGCGATTGGAGGGCGGTACAGCGACGAGGATGGGGCCTCGGGAATGAGGGCTTGAGAGTCGTTATGCAACGAATGTTTATGCAAAAAGTTTGGGTGAGTCAGGTTACCGGATAAATAGACATGGCAATGGCAGCCATGGTGATGGCAATGAAACAGGCAGTCAGTGGACATATTCTGATCAGTGGGATCAGTAGCGGTCGAGCTATCCAGTACTCCCGATGATGAGCCATCGATGAAATCAGAGGAATAAGGGGCTGTATCCGAATAATTAATGGGATGCACGTCAGCCATAGCTGTCACTGATTGCAGTGCAATCAAGAGTAACAGCAGATAAGACAGTGCTTTTCGACTCATAAACCGAACATAACCCCAATGAAATGGAATAAACTGCGAAGCAGTCCACCCTTGATTACGGATTCAATCCCCGATTGTCCCAGCGCCTTTCGTTTACCTGTTATCCGCTTATCAAAGCGAGCCAGGTCGAGGATTTTTATTGGCGAGTTATCAAAAAAAGACCATTGCTTGTTGTTCATATTGTGCTCGGCTCAGGACTTGAGCTGCAAGATACGGCGCGCACCATTCAACACAATCAAACCGATGATAAGGCCAATCACCAAGTCTGGATAACGTGAGCCCGTCCAGGCCACCAATCCACCGGCAAGGATCACCCCTAGATTGGCAATCACGTCATTGGCGGAGAAAATCCAGCTGGCTTTCATATGGGCGCCGCTATCCCGGCTTTTGGCAATCAACAGCAGACAGGTCACATTGGCCGCCAAGGCAACAAGCCCGAAGCTCATCATCAAAGTGGAAACCGGTTCACTACCCAATACTAATCGCCTTACCACCTCGCCCAAAGCGCCCAAGGCGAGAATGATCTGAAGCCAACCGGAAAAATGGGCTGCACGCAACTTCATCCGCACACTGTGCCCTACGGCATACAGCGCCACGCCGTAGACGGCGGCATCAGCGAACATATCCAGGGAGTCCGCAATCAAACCAGTGGATTGCGCCCACCAGCCGACAGTAATTTCAATGACAAACATGATGCCATTGATTGCCAGTAGCCACTTGAGAATGCCAGCTTCTCTTTCTGCCTCCTGTTTTGCAGACGCCTGCGCACGGGCGATGGACTCGCTGGCGACGGGCATTGTACTGACAAGTCTCGCGCCCAGACCGACTGATTGCATTCTTTTTTTAATAAGGTCAGCGTTATCACCATGGTAGACACTCACCTTGCGCTTGGGGGTATCGAATTCCAATGTGACTTTAGGATGCACACTGTCCAACGCCATACGGATCATGCCTTCCTCTGAAGGACAGTCCATCTTGGGGACATGATACTCACTAACAAAGCCGCCATGAGAAGCGTCGTGTACTTCGGCAATTTGGGGAGTGTTCTCCGTCGCGTTATTTTGGCAATTGCCACCGCATGTGGTCGTCATAAAAAACCCTTGTTCTATCCAAGGTGGGCAGTTTAAACTCTATAGTTACTATAGAGTCAAGCACAGAGATTGAATAAATGAAGATTGGCGAGCTGGCAAAAAAGACGGATTGCTCGGTGCAAACTATCCGTTACTATGAAAAAGAACAGTTGCTGTGCACGACACAGCGTAGTGACGGCAATTTTCGACTTTACGATGAAGCTGCTGTCGAACAGCTGCTATTTATCAAGCTCTGCCGTAACCTGGATCTCAGTTTGTCCGAGATCCGCCAGCTACTCACATTAAAACGCTCACCGGGTGCGCAATGTGATCAAGTCAATCGCATGATGGATACGCACATTCAACAAGTGGAAACGCGCATTCAGGAGCTGGTTCAGCTGCGCGAGCATTTGAAAGTACTTCGCCGCAGCTGCTCCAGTGAAAGGACGATCGAACAGTGCGGCATCTTGCAAACGTTAACCACTAATCAGCATCAGAAGCGGTAACACTTACGCGCTTGAAATCGGACGCCTGTGTTATCGGCGGTGATGTTGCGCGTTTTGATTTGGATAGTATTAAAAATACCAGGTAAACCAGAAGTACCGAAAGTTGCGCAAGCACGCCTTGCCAGGTGGATTTGACGCCAATCCAGTCAATCTCAAAACTCACAGGTAATGGCGTCATACCGATGATGGCCGCCTCCTGTAATGCCGACACAGCTTTGCCCATCAGGACAAATGCCAGCGCTAGCAGCAAGTAGGTGGTGGCTGAAAAGAATTTGGCGATCGGCAGCTTGACGGAAAAGCGAATCAACACCCACGCCAATATGGCTAACAGCAACAAACCGAGCGCAAAGCCACCACCAACAGAAGAATATTGGGTTGATACCGCCTGCGTTAACAGCGATTGATAAAATAATACGGTTTCAAACACCTCCCGGTAAACCGCCACAAATGCCAACGCCACCAGCCCCCACAAGGTGCCAGACTTAAGTTGGGTATCGACATGTTGCTGAATGTAGGCTTGCCATTGTGCAGCCTGGGTTTTGCTATGCATCCAGATCCCAACATAGAGCAGTACCAACGCGGCCAATAAAGCGGCAATTCCCTCCATGATTTCACGATTGGCACCACTGATCGTGATCAACGATTGAGCGGCGATCCAGGTGGCACCACCGGCAAGTAATGCCGCAATCCAGCCTATGTGGACATATTTAAGCGCATCCCGACGCCCGGTTCTTATCAAAACCGTCGTTAAGGCAATGATAACCAGCAATGCCTCCAGGCCTTCGCGCAACAATATGACCAGACTAGCAGTGAATAAAGTTCCTTCGGACAAGGTGGACTCTGATAACAAACGTTGTGCGTCATCCAACAAATGCCGCGTCTCCGCCATTAGCACACCCAATTCTCCGTTTACGTCGGGGCGGCTGGTCAATTGTCGTAGTGCCATCATGTTGGACTCGATGGATTGGCGCAGTGCTTTGTCATGCGCATCGAGGCTGTTTTCAATCAGTTCAAAACCGTCCAGATAAGCACTGACGGCGAGTTCACTTGCGGTTGAAAAATCTCCCTTCTGATGCGCTTTTTGGGCGGCTTGAAGTCGATTCCATGTGATTGCCAAGGGATCTTGGGATGCCTTGAATAATGCCGAGGGGTTAGCGCGTAAACTCTCCAAAGCTTGTAGGGTTATATCAGGGCGTGCTGCTGCCAGTTGCAGTGGGTTGTGATTAATCAGCTGCAGTTTGGTAATATTCAAATCATTGTGAGTAGGTTCGCTGGATTGAAAAGCGAGTCCACCGACATAGAATGCCATTGACCAACGCTCTTGCTCCGTTAGTTGTTGAAAAGATGGCATGGCGGTGTCGTCAATGCCATTGGTAATGGCGTCGTATAAACCCAAAATTGATCGATTTAATGCCCGCTCTTTATCGGTAAAGTCCGTGGGTGCGGGATCGAGTTGTGCTGCCAGCACTCCGTCACCTTGACCAGATACTCCATGGCAAGATCCGCAGTTAGTCTCAAATACCGGCCGGATTTTTTCTTGAGGTAATATCCGTTCCGGCAGGGATAAATGTGGCATCAATCCCAACAATGTGCCGCGTAGGCTGGCACTCATTTGACGGATCTCATCAACACCTTTCTTATCATGGATGGCCCTCTGCAATGCCATTGCTTGCACTGCGAGTGACTCTGCATCAGCAGTGGCGGCCAGCGAGCTCTTGCTAACAATCAGTTGTGAAAACTCCACCATCTCCTGATATTCATTGTCATTAATTACCTGACCGTTTTTCACCGCTTCGGCATAATCAACGCCTATGTATTCAGCGAGCTGTGCCAGTTGCCGGAGTTGAGTAACGTTGTCTGGGATCTCAGCTTCATTCGCCCCGGCAGATAGAGAAAGTGGCAGCATCAGAAATATGATGGCATGAAGGGTGGCTCGTTTCAGGCGTTGCAATCTGCAATCAAACATCTCGGTGTTCTCTTATTCATGAATCGCTAATGATTATTGATCGCAATTGTAAACTCTATAGCCGCTATAGAGTCAAGAGAAGTAAAAATTACAGTCGGTTGGAAACCGTTTTGATAGAGAGGCCTTACCAAGGCTCGCTCCTTAATCTTACAGAGATCATTGAAGGTGGATTGATACTGGAAAATCATCGACTTAACCGGGTGAGTGACATGCAGATTTGCGAGGTCCACTTAACCGCCGCAACAGGTTCCTGTGTCTTTATTGCCCTGTGACAACTGTATCGGCGGGCATGGTACCGAGCCATAGGAACAGTAGACACAGCAGTCACCGAGCTTCGGCTTCAATAAAACATGGCACTGCTCACACTCGTAGAACCACTGACACGCGTCGGTGGGCATGGATTCTGTTTTTTTATGGCCGCATTCGGGACAAGTCAGCACTGACTGCAAAATCACCTCTGGCATCATGGTGTTTCCGTTTTCACGATGGTCGATGGATAACCGGCATGGGTGGTCGCTTCGACCAATCTGTCAGCGTTGGTCAGGGAATCCTCAAAGGTTACTACGGCTTGCTTATGCTCATAACTGACCTCGGCTTTTGTTACGCCTTGGACCTTGGTGAGTGCCTTTTTGACCGTGATCGGGCACATGGCACAGTTCATGGTTGGCAGATCCAGCGTGATGGTTTGTGGCTTGGCCCAGGCCGAGAAGCTGGCGATGGTGAATACGAGACCGAGAATGATTTTCTGCATGGTTAGCTCCAGAGTGTTCATGCGAACAGAGGAATCCAGTAGGTGCTGGTGACGAGCACCAGCGCCACGATTGCAGCGATCCAGAAAACCATTTGCCGCCGTTTCCGAGTTTGCGGCACAGCGCAGACGGTTCCCGGTTCACAGGTATCGACCGGTCGATAAACCTGCCAGCCAGCCCAACCGAGCAACAACATAACAAGCATGATGAATACGGGACGGTAGGGCTCCAATACAGTCAGGTTACCAATCCAGGCCCCGCTGATACCCAGTGACAGGAGCACAAAAGGCCCAACACAACACAGGCTGGCGACGGTGGCAGCGGTAATGCCACCGATGATAGGTAGCCTTGTGTTGGTGAATGACTCTTTTCCTGCCATCGCCGACTCCACTTTATTGACCTAGTGAAATCAGTGTAAGTCCCGTACCAAGGTACGGAGTCAAGTCCAATGCCTTTTATTGACGAGGAGCAGGTTGGAGGGATTCAACAATAGGACATGCCGCATTGTCAGGATTGGTCCGGCACTGTGTGACGAGCTCTTCCAACACCTGTTGCAGGCGGTGTAGATCGTTAATTTTTTCACGCACGCTGGCCAGCTTTGCTTCGGCCAGCTCCTGGACTTCCGAGCAATGCGACTCGCCCAATGACAGCAGGTTGTTGATCTCCTCCAGCGTAAAACCCAGTTCCTGGGCACGTTTGATGAATAAAATCCGAGCCAAGGTTGCGTTTGGTTAGGTACGGTATCCCTCTGCGGGTTTGGGTGGTTGACGGATCAAACCACGGCGTTCGTAGTAGCGGATGGTTTCGACGTTGACACCTGCTGTCTTGGCCAGCTGGCCAATGGTGTGGTTTTCGTTCATGACCAGAGCGCTCCCAGCGGGACAGCAAAGAGATTGTCACCAAAAGCCGTCGTATGATCGCCATCGTAGAGCAGGACACCGATTTTAAAGCGCTTGCCGGCCACACTTTGAAAGCGTTTCAAGCCGGTAAAATCTTTCGTGCTCAAGGTTGCCGCCGCTTTGACTTCAATGGCAAAACAATCGCCCATGGCGTTTTCAATGATCACATCGACCTCCACCTTGTCCTTGTCACGGTAGTGGTAGAAGTTCAAGGGCTCCTCGATCCACACCGCCTGTTTGCGCAATTCGTTGTAGACGAAGGATTCCAGCACCAACCCAAAATCACCTGGCTGTTTCAGCAGGCGCTCCCGATTGAGGCCCCGCACGGGGCGTTGTTGCCTAAATGAATGAACCTTCCGTCTCAGATGCGATCAGATCCTGTGAATACCACGCAGGAACCGCTATCAGATGGGCAAATCTAAATCTCGCATTACCAATTGGCCGGAATATAACAAGGCGTTGACCAACCGAGGCTCACTGACTTTTTGGATAGACGAGCACGCGCTCAACCTCTGGTGTCACACTGAACACCATGGTGGTCGAGGTCGGGGATTTCAATACAGTGACACGGCGATAGAAACCGCCTTAATGCTCAAAGGTTTGTTTAATCTCCCCTTGCGAGCACTAGAAGGTTTTCTCAACTCAGTGTTTAGTTTGATGAGTCTGCAATTAACTTCACCTGGTTACAGCTGCATCAGCAAGCGGGCAAAGACAGTCAAAGTTAACTACCGCCCCCCTTGCCGAGGCGCGATTGCTCACTTAGTTGTCGATGCCACAGGACTGAAAGTATATGGCGAAGGTGAATGGAAAATGCGTAAACATGGTAAGGAAAAACGCCGAACTTGGCGTAAGTTGCACCTTGCGATAGATGCGGCCACACATGAAGTCATCGCAGCCGAAGTCAGTTTAGAGAGTGTGGCAGATAGTGAGGTTCTCCCAACGTTATTAAACCCACTAAGGCGCAAGGTAAAACAAGTGTCAGCTGACGGTGCTTATGACACCAAAAAAT
>NZ_JAJAEF010000040.1:0-24959 GCF_020447145.1 Shewanella sp. SR1
ATCACTGTCGACACCGTGGGTGGTGTCATTGTCAGTGATGATGTTGCCAGTCAGCAGAGTATCTTCAATGGCGGTGTAGCTGTTGTCTTGTGCTACGGGCGCATCGTTAACTGGCGTGACTTCAATGGTTAACGTCGCAGTCGAGCCAGTGTTGGTGGTGTAGGTGATGACAGGTACTTGTCCGTTCCAGTTTGCATTAGGAGTAAAAGTATAAGAACCATCGGCATTGATCAGTAATGAGCCGCCTTCGAGCGTCACCGCGGTTCCTGCTGCAATGGTTTGTCCGTTAACTGAGTAGCTAACGACCGAAAGCGTGTTGTCAATATCACTATCATTATCAAGCACATTACCTGCAGCCACGGTATCTTCTGGCACGGTATTGCTGTCATTAGCGAGAACAGAGGCATCATCCACAGGGGTAACTTCAATCGTTAAGGTTGCGGTTGAGCCAGTGTTGGTCGTGTACGTGATAACAGGAACTTGGCCGTTCCAGTTTTCATTAGGGGTAAAGGTATAAGAGCCATCGGCATTGATCAGTAATGAGCCGCCTTCGAGCGTCACCGCGGTTCCTGCTGCAATGGTTTGTCCGTTAACTGAGTAGCTAACGACCGAAAGCGTGTTGTCAATATCGCTATCATTATCAAGCACATTACCTGCAGCCACGGTATCTTCTGGCACGGTATTGCTGTCATTAGCGAGAACAGAGGCATCATCCACAGGGGTGACTTCAATCGTTAAGGTTGCGGTCGAGCCAGTGTTGGTGGTGTAGGTGATGACTGGTACTTGGCCGTTCCAGTTTGCATTAGGAGTGAAGGTATAAGAGCCATCGGCATTGATCAGTAATGAGCCGCCTTCGAGCGTCACCGCGGTTCCTGCTGCAATGGTTTGTCCGTTAACTGAGTAGCTAACGACCGAAAGCGTGTTGTCAATATCGCTATCATTATCAAGCACATTACCTGCAGCCACGGTATCTTCTGGCACGGTATTGCTGTCATTAGCGAGAACAGAGGCATCATCCACAGGGGTGACTTCAATCGTTAAGGTTGCGGTTGAGCCAGTGTTGGTCGTGTACGTGATAACAGGAACTTGGCCGTTCCAGTTTGCATTGGGGGTAAAGGTGTAAGAACCATCGGCATTAATCAGTAATGAACCGCCTTCGAGCGTCACCGTGGTCCCTGCAGCAATGGTTTGTCCGTTAACCGAGTAGCTAACGACCGAAAGCGTGTTGTCAATATCACTATCATTATCAAGCACATTACCTGTGGCCACGGTATCTTCTGGCACTGTGTTGCTGTCATTGGCGAGAACAGAGGCATCATCCACAGGGGTGACTTCAATGGTTAACGTCGCAGTCGAGCCAGTGTTAGTGGTATAGGTAATAACAGGTACGCTGCCATTCCAGTTTTCATTGGGTGTAAAAGTGTATGAACCGTCGGTATTTAGAACCAAGATACCACCTTCGAGCGTGACTTCAGTCCCTGCTACATAAGTAGTACCACCGACTTCGAAGTTGACAACTGTTAAGACTGAATCCACATCACTGTCGTTATCGAGCACATTACCAGTAGCTACAGTATCTTCATCGATAGTATTGCTGTCATTTACTACTACAGAAGGAGAGTCTATAGCTAAAGTTTGTGCGGGAGTATTGGCTGAAGTCGCGGTGACTAATTGACCTGCGGTTGAGTAACCTGATGTGGCTAAGACTTCACTACCACTGCGAGCGAGAGTGACATAGCCAGAGTTACCATCACGGCCTGGAGTGTTCCCCGCTGCGGTTTCAGGAAGGTTCTGAGTTGGGTCTTCACCAGAGGCGATTAAATCTTGTAATGCTTGGATTTCAGCTAAGGCAGCCCCGTCAGTGGTGTTGGTGGCTACTGTTGCAGTTTCGTTGGGGACAGCTTCGTTCGATAGCTTAGTGCCATCGTCGAAGGTGATCTCATAGGTCGCATTTTCGCCAATATGGAGCACAGCACCTTTAGGGAGTTGTTCGCCATCCTTAGCGGGTTGATTTGAACCATCAACTTCGACATTGATTTGCCCTTTTACTAACTTAAGCAAACCTTTCTTTGATGTAATTACCGATCCCATAGTGAGCTCCCAACAGCCAAAGTGTGTTAATCCATAGACTCACAAGTCCAACAAATATGTCGTATTGTGATACAAGTGGTGGAATTTTAGCTAATGGAACAAGTTAAGTCAATTTTTTGACGCACTCGTATTACCTGTTATGGCGCGGTTTTGTAGATCTAGATGTGTAAAAGTGACAATTTTTAGGCGTATAACTAGATATAGTATGCATATTTAAAGAAAGGACTGTATTTAGTACTTTCTAACTCTAAGATTTAGCATAGTTATAATAAATTAGTCTGGATTGGAAAATTAATTTTTACTAAAAAGAAATTATCTACCTAGTTTGTTAAATTGGTGAGTAGTAATGAAGCAAGAACTTTCGTGAGTGGTAAACGACGTGACTCACAACTGTGCAAATCACGGCGTTATCATTATTGATGTCGCGGAGCTATAGGTTAACAGCCTGACGGTAGCTTTGATTGGCGTTACCTTGTTCGCCTAACTGTTCTTGAATCCGTGCGAGCGCTAGCCATGAGGCTTTTGTTGGTTCGAGTCGGCAAACATTCTGCAAGTAGCTTCTGGCTTCTTTCATATCCCGCGTTTGCTGATAAAGCTTAGCCAAACACATCTGGTAGTCAGCATTATTCTCATGGGTGACTTCATGCTTGAGTAACTGTTTACGGATCTCTGTGTCTTGGGCTGTCGCGATTTCAGGAATTGCATGTAAAAGTGCTGACTCGGGAGAGGTTCGTAACTTTTTCGCGATTAGTTTCAGCGCTTGGTCTTTGCGATTAAAGCGGCATAAACCCATGGCATAAATCGCCAGAAACTCAGACTGATTGCGTTCACTGCGGGATAACCACTGCCAGCATTGCTCTAAGGCTTCTTCACCTTTGATGGCTGCGGCTTTGAGTAACGCGCAATTAGTGGCGATATTGAGCTCATTCAGCTGAGCATCATCGAGGATCTGACGCTTCTTCAAAATAGGTATTAACAGCTTGAGCGCATCCCAATCCTCTTGGGTTCGGTATAACTCAAGGGCGAGTTTGAGTACTGGCGCTTTACTCTTGCTTGTCGGTGCTAATTTATCCAGCTCGGTGCGGGCTAGGGCTAATTCCCCTTGTTTTAAAAGGTATCGAGTGCGAGTGGTTGCGACGGCATTCGCGGCAAGAGGTTGCGCTGCAGCGCGATCAAGATATTGATCTCGTTCGGCTATTTTTTGTTGATACTGAGCGGCACGGGCCGCAGCAAGTAAATTAAGTGCAGGGAGCTCGCCGTTGTCAGCACCCTTTATCATGGCGCGTTCCGCTGCTGGCCAATCTTCTTCAGCCAGAGCCAGTGCACCCATTAAGGTATGTTTTTTAGCCGAGCGACGGCGCCAGTGATGGGGAATAAAACGACTGCGCAGCATCAGGTTGATGGCGCTAATCACCAACCATTCGAGTACTTGGAATACGGCATAAAATACAATTAATGCAATGATCCCAAAGACTAAGCTGGTCTCAATCTGGTAGTTACCCGCAGCGATATAGACATAACCTGTATTACCAACCAACCAAGGGCTGATACAGAGCCCTATTAGTACGATCCCTAAGAAAATTAATATCTTGATCATAGTGGCACATCCTCTGATGAGGTCAGCTCGCCATAACTAGTCAGCTGTAATAACAGAGGTTTAGCTGCAAAGGATTTCAGGGTAATAGGATCAAGTTCTAAGGTTGCTAATTTATCGATTTCGGCGATGGCCTCAGCTGTCTTGTGATCTTGCGTATCAAAATAGGTTTGGATCCACTTGCGCGCCATCATCAATGATTGATGATAAGCCGCTCTGTCATAGCGATATAACGCAAGTTGCGATTGCAGCAGTTTATGGCGAATGTTCTCCACCAGATACCATTGCTGTTCTGGTGCGAGTAAAGCGGGCGCATCGGCAGTTTTGTGGCGTATGGTAATAAAGTCTTGGGTTAACGCTTTCCACGTTTTGCCCAGATTGCTCTGCCAATCATTCAAATCGCCAGTAATCGTTGTATCTTCTGGCGCATCGGCTTCTGCGTCGGTGCGATTCAGCGGCAGTTTATCGAGTTGTTCAATTAAGGCATCGAGCGCCAATACATTGCCATCAATATCTGTGGTTTTAATGCTGGCCGTGGCGGCGATGTCTTTTGCTAATGCCTTACGAATAGGCAGTAACGCCGGATTGTTCATGGCGGCGATGGTTTCATCCGCCGACTTTAATAGATCGGTGGCGGTGCGGGGATCTTTCTCTAACCAAAGTTTACGGCCCGCCATATTCACGAGATATTCGGCTTCAGAGGCCATCCAATGCGTTGGGCTGCGCTGGGCCAGTTTATTGACCCTGTTCTGCAGTTGATTTTGGTCTTCTGCCAATTTTGTTAATTCTTGGTAAGTCTTAGCATCATTCAGTTGTTGCTGTTCAAGCTGGCCAATACGTTGATTTGGCTGCAACAGCGCTTGTTGTAATTGGTCCTGTAGGGCGATATTTTTCGCATCTTGCGCCAGTAGTTGCTGTTGCATTTGTTGGTACAGCATAAAACCGCCGCCAAGGGTGCAAGCGGTTAAACCTAGCGCTAATAAAACCCCAAAGCGAATCGCCCACGAGCTTCTACTGGATGCTGGCGTTTGGCTCGGCGCGGTTGAAGGGGTGGCTTTGGCTGTTTGGGATTCGGTGGATGACGCTGATGTTGCGGGCGTATCATCGGTTGTTTCCGGTGACACAATAATAGCGGTAGCCTCTGATTCTGTGCTCTTTGCGTCGTGCTTGTTGTTATCCATTTAACAGTCCTTGAAAACATGCTACTGCCGAAATTCGAGTAAAATCGGGCTAAATAGCGCTTAGAGTTTAAGGGCGTTTAGCACGGCTTTGCTGTTGGCGGCATTGGCATTGGTGACTTGGGTTATACCAAAGGCGTGAGCTTGAGCTTCTACTCGGTTACTTGGGACTATGATATGACATGAGCGCAGCCATGCAAATAACTCTTTTGGCACTAAATTAATCAGGTTATCCAGTACTTCACCGCTGGTTACCACAATAGTGTCTATCCCGAAGGCTTGCCATTGCAGAGCTAACTGTTGACCATCGAGTGGCGGGCAAGCTCGTTGATACACTTCCCAATAGCGCAAATGTGCACCGCGCGCAGCCAGTTGTTCGGCTAAGGCTTCACGGCCACCGACACCACGTATAATAGTAATCTGCTTACCTTTAATCTCTTGCAGCGGCGCGAGCGTGAGTAGCCCTTCGGTCTGCTGGCAATCATCTGGGGCTTCGAGGGCAGAAATACCGAGTTGGTCTAATGCTTTCCAAGTCGCATGCCCCACGGCGAAGTACTGAGCTGGAGGCCAAGCTTTATGGGGTGGATTTGTAGTAGTTAAGGCGTTATCCGCAAAAGTCACTGCATTGGCGCTGATGCAGATAACCATATCGGCGTGTGCCAAAGGATGCGGGGTATTCGTTGCGATAGCGGGCGTTGCTTCGACACACAGCAGAGGTGTAACCCAATGGCTAATGCCTCGTTCATTCAAGGCATCTACCATGGACTGATTGCGCCCCTCGGGGCGCGTCAGTAAGACTTTCATTGACTTAGGCTTTAGCGTAAACGGCGTCGAGAATGCTTTTGGCACCTTTGCTGAGTAACTCTTCAGCAAGGGCAACACCTAATTGCGTGGCTTCGGTTTTTGGACCTGTGATCACGCCTTCGATGATTTCACTGCCATCTGGGTTACCGACTAGGCCGCGTAGCGTCATCTCGTCATCATCGATTTCAGCAAATGCGCCAATCGGCACTTGGCATCCACCTTCAAGGCGAGTGTTCATCGCGCGCTCGGCAAGAACACGGTAGCGAGTTTCTAAATGCTCTAATGGCGCCAGTAGCGCTTTAACACGTTCGTCGTTGATGCGACATTCGATACCCACAGCGCCTTGGCCGTTGGCGGGTAAGGATTCTTCGGCAGAAATAAAGCTGGCAATACGCTCAGACAATTTCAGACGGATTAAGCCAGCAGCGGCAAGAATAATGGCATCGTATTCGCCGTTATCAAGTTTAGCTAAACGAGTTCCAACGTTACCGCGTAAATCTTTGATGATGAGGTCGGGACGTGATGCACGTATCTGACATTGACGACGTAGGCTCGAGGTGCCCACAGTTGCGCCTAATGGTAATTCGCTGATCGATTTATATAAATTCGATACAAAGGCATCACGGGGATCTTCGCGCTCGCAAATCACTTCAAGGCCTAAGCCTTCAGGGAAGTCGACGGGCACGTCTTTCATTGAGTGCACGGCGATATCGGCAAGATCGTCTAACATAGCGACTTCAAGCTCTTTGACGAACAAACCTTTACCGCCCACTTTGGCTAGCGGCGTATCTAAGATAACGTCGCCTTTAGTGCTCATTGGCAGCAATTCCACCACAATACCTGGGTGAATGCGTTCTAATTCGGCTTTAACAAATTCAGCTTGCCACATGGCCAGCGGACTCTTGCGGGTTGCGATACGTATGCGGTTCTCAGACATGCCTAGTTTCCATCAAAGATCTTAGTTGCGCCAATGCTAACATTGGCAAATCGTTTATGTAAGGAAGCCGTATCGATTCTTTGAAGTCGGCGATGTTCTAAATAGCGTGAAAGTGTGATGCGCTTCACATATAGTTGCTCGTGTTTGCAAAAGTGTTAACATAAGCACACTTCTCATAAGTGTCTAAGTGTTGTGTTTTTGAATGGATCGGCAAATACAGTTTCCTGATATAGCTGAAAGACTTAACAAGGTCCGCATTGCGCGCGCCTTGGCTTTGCTATCGCCGCTGCAAAAACACTTATTCCATTTGATCCCCTTTTTAATCCACCAGAACAGCGTTCAGCATCCCGGCTATCATGCCGCTAATACGCCCTGTGGAATTAATGAGTATCAGCTTAGCGAAATTGAATCCCAAGCCTGCGATGTTTTCTCGCTGCCCTTTATTACTCAAGAAGCTGACATCAATGCCTTTGATGGCGTTTATGCCATGGGCAGTACTGGCAGTTTTGGCCAAAATACCAAGAGTGATGTCGATGTTTGGTTAGTGCATAGGGCAGATTTAAGCCCTGAAGAGTTAACGCTGATCAGGATTAAAACCGATAGATTGACCGCATGGTTTGCCGAGTATCAGTTTGAGGTGAACTTTTACTTAGTCCATCCACAACAGTTTTGTGGTGATCAAACTCTGCGTGGTTGTCTGTCAACCATGGCCCATGAGCACAGTGGCAGCACCCAGCACTGGTTGTTACTGGAAGAGTTTTATCGCAGTCAAATTCGTCTGGCGGGTAAAGCCATTGCATGGTGGCCTGACGCTAAACTCAATCCTGCACTCTTGTTTTTAGGCGATGTGCATGAATTACCTGCGAGTGAGTACTTTGGTGCTTCCTTATGGCAGCTCTATAAAGGCTTAGAAAAGCCCCATAAGGCGCTGATTAAAGTATTGTTACTCGAGGCCTATGCCAGCGATTATCCCCATTCAACGGTGCTTTGTGATCGCCTCTGGCAGAAAACCTTAGCCGGTGATTTTTCGACGTCGAACGATGCTTATTACTCTATCTACGAGATTATCGAAACCTATTTGCTCAAGCAGAATGATACCCGTCGGCTTGAGATTGCACGGCGCTGCTTTTATCTAAAATGTGGCGTGCACTTGAGTCGCCCGCAAGAGGGCAAAGATTGGCGTTATCCTAAGCTGCAAAAATTGGTGCAGGATTGGCAATGGCCCGACAGTTTGATCGGCACTTTAGATGATTGCGAACATTGGCACAGTGGCCAGCTCAATTGGTTTAACGAGCAGCTGAATGAACTCTTGTTGGCGAGTTACCAAACTTTGCTGCGCTTCGCATCGACCCATGAGCTCAATGAAGGCTTGCGGATTGAAGAGCTGGGCATGCTCACCCGTAAATTGCACACCTATTTTAGCCAAGACGAAGATCAAATCGCGAAGCTGAATCTACTGTGGAGTGCCTCGGTCGCCGAGTCCGACGTGACCATGGTGTCAAGCTCGCGCGAGCGACAATATTATCTTTATCGACAGGAGCCGCTGCCACAAAATTTGTTAGGTGAGTCGGCGATATGTAAGGGAAAAACCCCATCCGCCTTGATGATCTGGGCATGTCTAAACGGAATTTCGACACCTGAAACACAATGGCACGAATATGGTCAGAGCAAGGCCAAGTCGAAACGGCTTACCGAAGCGTCTAAGCGGTTACTGAATTTTATCGACCACGATTGGCGCGTGTCGAAACGGGACTTATGCCAGCCGTGGCATTTTCGTAAGTTGATTTTTGTGCTTAATCTGGACTGCGATCCCACCATTGAATGGGGCGGACAGGAAATGATGGTCGATGTGATGAATGCTAACGTGTTCTCACTCGGGCGTAAAAAAGCCAATATGCTTGGGGCGTTAGATGCCATTTGTTTGAATAGTTGGGGTGAGTGGCAGTGTCATCGCTTCGAAGGCGATACTGCGGTATTACAAGCATTAGCCTTTGTGACGCCAGGACTCCGGCGGGCCAGCTTACCCGTGGACATGGATGTGATCAGTTGCTCGCAAAAGTTACGGCCACAGCTCAAGTTAGCGGTGAAAAATCTACTTAAGCAAACCATGCGTTTGTGCCAAAAAGTGCAGCAATCCAGCACCTTAGTGCAGCCGCTACAGATAAGTCATACTCGCTATGGGATCTTTTTTAATCCCTTAGGCATGGCTTATCAGGATTTAAGCGATGCTAAGTCTTTTTATCAGCAGTTATCCCGCAGTCATCTTGTGTTGCTGCCGAGGCCTGAATTGGGTGACGATCCCTTTTCGAGTATGCCTAAAGTGGTGCAGAACTATGCGGCGAAAGGGGCGATTCAATATTTTCTACGCCAACGAGTCGATAACTTGGATGTATTTATTCTCGATGAGGAAAACCAGCTGAGTCATTATGTGCAGGCGGGATCAAACATGGCCGAGTTAGTGAATAAAGTCAGTCATCACTATGTGTTCGATGAGCATTATGCTTCACGGGCACGATTCAATATTCCGCAGTTTTTCCATCTAGTACGAGTGGCAGGGGAGTTAACTGTGGCGCCGTTCGGTATCGATGTGAGCGACCAAGACACTGAATTTTAAGCTGGTTTTTTAACATAAATAATGGGAGCTAAGGCTCCCATTATTGTTTTGCACTATTATGGCTTTGCGCTACGACTGGCTTAGATTAAAAGCTAAGCTTAATTCCGCCTTGGCGCTCGATAGACTCTTGCACGAATGGCATAAACTCGCCGCCATTACGTCCGTCCATCCATTTACCTTCAACAAAACCAAAATGATATCCACCAAAACGTGTGGCTACCCAAATCTCATGCAAAGGTTCTTGCTTGTTGATCACTATCTTAGAGCCATCAACAAATTCTAATTGCAATACGTTGCCACTGGCATCGATATCAACATCGGCATCTTGCTCATCAATCGCAGTTTCAATCGCATTTTCTATGGCTTGGAACATGTCATCGGCGAGCTGGTGAAATTCTGTATCTGTAATGGCCATGCATTTCTGTCCTTTGCTTTCGTCAAGATGGGTGCGATTATAAGGCCATTAGTCACCAGATGCACAGATGTTGAGAAAAATGAGACTGTTTTTATTGTTATTGCTTGGTAGCCTATTCATTACGGCATGCGGCCAGAAGGGCCCCCTCTATCGATCGCCCGCCACAGAGGTGAATCAACCTAAAAAGGTTGATGCAGCTAAAACTGTGCCTGAAGTGGAAGAGATTAAAACCGAAATTAGAGCCATCGAAGCACAAAAAACACAACAATAACAATAGCTATAACTAAAACGACCATCACTATCGCAGCGATAAAGCGCAGTAAGGAATCAGACATTGGATCACTTTCTCTACCAACAAAATGCCCTGTACGCCGAAGGCTGCCAGGTTGCCGATTTAGCTCAAACCTATGGCACACCGCTGTATATCTATTCCCGCGCCACGTTAGAGCGCCATTGGCATGCCTTTAATAATGCCGTGGCTGATCATCCACATTTGATTTGTTACGCGGTTAAAGCCAATGCGAACTTGGCTGTACTGAATGTGCTGGCACGTTTAGGCAGTGGTTTTGATATTGTGTCGGGCGGTGAGTTAGCAAGAGTGATGGAAGCGGGCGGCGATCCCGCCAAAGTGGTGTTCTCTGGTGTGGGTAAAACTGCGGCTGAAATGGAACAGGCACTTAATCTGGGCATTTATTGCTTTAACGTCGAATCAAGTGCTGAGCTTGAGCAGTTAAATCTGGTCGCAGGTCGTTTAGGTAAGGTCGCGCCTGTGTCCCTGCGGATTAATCCCGATGTGGATGCGGGAACCCATCCCTACATTTCGACTGGCCTTAAAGAAAACAAATTCGGTATAGCTATGGATGAGGCTGAAATCGTTTTCGCCCGTGCCCATGCGTTGCCACATTTAAAAGTGAAAGGTGTCGATTGCCATATCGGCTCACAACTGACTGAAATAAAACCATTCCTCGATGCGATGGATCGTATGCTTGCGTTAATCGACCGTTTGGCCGAGCAGGGTATTGTTATTGAGCATTTCGATGTGGGTGGTGGTTTAGGGGTGACCTATGATGCCGAAACGCCGCCACATCCTGATGTGTATGCCGCCGCCATATTGGCGCGTTTGGGCGACCGTCAACTGAAGCTGATCTTCGAGCCGGGCCGTGCGATTGCCGCCAATGCGGGGATTTTTGTCACTCAAGTGCTTTATCTTAAAGAAAACAGCGACAAGCGTTTTGCGATTGTCGATGGCGCGATGAATGACTTGATTCGTCCCGCACTTTACAGTGCATGGCAAAATATTATCCCAGTCGTGCCAAGGGACTCAGAGGCCTATGAGTTTGATATTGTTGGCCCAGTGTGCGAAACCGGTGACTTTTTAGGTAAAAATCGCCAGCTCGCGTTAGCCGCGGGTGATTTACTGGCGGTGCGTTCGAGTGGTGCCTATGGTTTTGCTATGGCCTCTAACTACAACACTCGTCCTCGTGCGGCTGAAGTTATGGTGGATGGTGATCAGGCTTTCTTAGTGCGTGAGCGAGAAAAGTTGTCTCAGCTCTGGCAAGGTGAGCAACTCCTGCCGTAAACTAGAAAAATTATATTGATTCAGGCGCTTGGTTTCATACTTTATGAGCGGCGCCTCGGCTTAAAGGATAAGTATCTTGATCCAATTCACTAAGATGCACGGACTGGGCAACGATTTTATGGTGGTCGATGGGGTCACGCAGAACGTGTTCTTTTCGCCTGAGCAAATCCGCCGTTTAGCCGACCGTAACTTTGGCATAGGTTTCGACCAACTACTCTTAGTTGAGCCGCCCTATGATCCCGATTTAGATTTTCATTATCGCATCTTCAATGCCGATGGCTCTGAAGTCGAACAATGCGGCAATGGCGCCCGCTGTTTCGCCCGTTTTGTGCGTAATAAAGGTCTGACAAATAAGAGTAAAATCCGTGTCAGTACTTCGTCTGGCAAGATGACTCTGCGCTTAGAGCGAGACGGTACTGTTACCGTAAATATGGGCGTGCCGATCCTCGAACCGAGTCAGATCCCCTTCAAAGCCAAGAAACCTGAAAAAACCTATTTACTGCAAACACCGATGCAAACCTTTTTGTGTGGTGCGGCTTCTATGGGTAATCCCCATTGCGTGCTCGACGTTGAAGATGTAGCGAGCGCTTCTGTCGCTGAAATTGGTGCCATGCTCACTAAGCATGAGCGTTTTCCGCGCGGTGTGAATGTGGGGTTTATGCAGGTCGTAGACTCAGGCCACATTAAGCTGCGGGTGTATGAGCGCGGCGCGGCCGAAACCTTGGCCTGTGGTACCGGCGCATGTGCAGCTGTAGTTGTAGGTCAAGTGCAAGGAAAGCTCGGCCAGCAAGTGCGGGTGGATTTACCCGGCGGCACCTTAACCATCAACTGGGAAGGCGAGGGTAAACCTTTGTGGATGACGGGCCCTGCGCAGCACGTTTACGATGGACAAATTCAGTTATGACAGAGCCTTTGATGCCGCAGACGGATGTGCCTTTCGATGAGTTGATCATTCGCGAATATCTGCTGGATAATCCTGACTTTTTTAATCGCTATCCCGAGCTGTTGCTGGCAATGCGCTTGCCTCACATGGAACGCGGCGCTATCTCTTTGGTGGAACGTCGCCAGGAAATGCTGCGACAGCGAGTGAGCCAGTTGGAAGAAGAAATCACTAGCCTGTTAACCATGGCGGCGCGTAACGAGAAAATTTACCAATTCAATACTGAGTTATCCTTCCAGCTATTAAATTGTGCCGATCTTGTGTCACTCAAAGAAGTGTTAGCCGACAGTTTAAAATTACAGTTTAATTTTAGTCATGTGCGTTTGATCAGCGTTCTCGATACCGATATGAAGGCAATATGGGATCAAAGGCTGCATAAAGGTCACTATTTTGGCCGACTCACGCAGCAAGAGGCTAAACGCCTATTTGGTAGCGAAGTGGGGTCAGTGGCACTGACGAAATTGTCGGAAGATAACCCAGTCATTTTTGCTATTGCTAGCCAAGATGCCACCCATTTTCATCCCGATATGGATAACATGCTGCTGGAACAACTGCGGCGTTTACTGGCGCACATGCTCGCTAAGCTGTAACGGCTGTTGAGCCATTGTGCTCGCCTAAGGCTTGGCAAAACCCATGAGGAAACCGATATGAGTACGCAAACAGCCGAAGTGTCGGCGCTTAATACTCAATGGTTACAAACCTTTGAACGCTATCTGAGTACCGAGCGGCAGTTGTCGGCCCATACAGTACGTAATTACCTTTACGAGCTTAATCGCGGAAGCGATCTCTTGCCTGACGGCGTGCATCTACTCAATGTGAGCCGCGAGCATTGGCAGCAAGTGTTAGCCAAATTGCACCGCAAAGGCTTAAGCCCGCGATCGCTTTCTCTGTGTTTATCTGCGGTAAAACAATGGGGTGAATTTTTGCTGCGCGAAGGTGTGATTGAGCTTAATCCCGCAAAAGGCTTAAGTTCTCCCAAACAAGCCAAACCGCTGCCGAAGAATATCGATGTCGATGCCATCAGTCACTTGCTCGACATTGAAGGCACAGATCCCCTAAGCCTGCGGGATAAAGCCATGATGGAATTGTTTTATTCCAGTGGCTTACGTTTAGCAGAACTCGCCGCGCTCAATTTATCCAGTGTGCAATACGATTTGAAAGAAGTGCGAGTCTTAGGTAAAGGCAATAAGGAACGTATCGTCCCTGTCGGTCGTTTAGCGATTGCTGCTTTGCTGAATTGGCTTAATTGCCGAAAGCAGATCCCCTGTGAAGATAACGCCTTATTTGTGACCGAAAAGGGCAAGCGACTCTCCCATCGTAGTATTCAGGCGCGGATGGCGAAATGGGGGCAAGAGCAGGCATTATCGGTGCGCGTGCATCCACATAAACTGCGCCACTCCTTTGCCACTCACATGTTAGAAGCGAGCGCCGATCTGCGGGCGGTGCAAGAATTATTGGGCCATGCGAACCTAGCGACCACGCAAATTTATACCAGTTTGGATTTCCAACACTTAGCTAAGGTGTATGATAACGCCCATCCTAGAGCGAAAAAAACACAGGATAAATAATGCGTTGCTATCTTAGACCTCAAAATGTTCAAGCGATCAGTTTCGATCTCGACGATACCCTGTACGATAATCTACCGCATATTTTAAATGCCGAAGCCGAGCTGGCGACGTTTCTGTTGCAGACTTATCCATTGTCGCAGGCGTGGCAAACCCATGATTGGCGCAGGCTAAAACTGCAACTGCTGCAGCAAAATCGCGAGCTCGCCCATGACACCAGCGCTGCCCGTTTGGCAACGCTTCGCCAAGGGCTAATACAGCTAGGGTATTCGGCCGTTGAAGCCGAACGCGGCGCCGAGCAAGGATTGGCGTGTTTTTATTTTCACCGCAGCCATTTTCAAGTATCTGACGAAGTGCTCTTGTTACTCAAACGCCTATCGCAGCATTTTAGATTAATCGGCATCACCAATGGCAATGTGGATGCTGAGCGAATTGGTTTAGGCGATGCCTTCGAGTTTGTGTTGCATCCAGGCAATGGTGTGCATATGAAACCCGCCAAAGACATGTTCGAATTGGCCTGCTCGCGATTAAATATTGCACCGCAGCATTTACTGCATGTTGGCGACAGTATGAATGCCGACGTTCGTGGTGCGCGGTTAGCTGGGTGCCAGTCTGTGTGGTTGAATCCGAGTTTTGGCCGAGTCGATTCCTTACCTATTGCGGCCTTGTTACCACATTTAGAAATTAATGCTCTCGATGCGTTAATCAAAGTGCTGGCTATCGACGCAAACTAACTCTGTGGGCAGCGTTGAATCTGCCTCTTTGCTAATCCAGAGTGATTGAGATCAAGGTTTGCTCCCAAAATTTGCACTAGAGTGAAGCCTAATATTACTGAAGTCACTGACTAAGGCTGTGTTATGGCGCGTATCGGGTTGTTATTACTGCTTACTTTATGTTGGATCGCGCCGGTATCGGCCCATGAGATCCATTCGGGTGGCGGTTTCATGTCAGGTTTTAATCATCCGGTTTTGGGATTTGATCACTTGCTCGCTATGTTGAGTGTGGGCATGTTGAGCACCCAGCTCGGTGGCCGCGCAATTTGGACTGTCCCCTTAGCATTTGTCACCTTTATGTTAGTGGGCGGGATTTTAGGCTTATACGCCATTGCCGTTCCCTTTGTTGAAATCGGCATTGCCCTCTCGGTATTGTTACTCGGCCTCGCCATCGCTTTTGATCGTCAAATTCCACTGTTATTCGCCATGGCATTTGTTGGCATATTTGCGATTTTCCACGGACATGCCCACGGCGCCGAAATGCCAGCATTGGCAAGCCCGGTTTTGTATGCCCTAGGATTTTTATTTGGCACAGCGGTCATCCATTTAGGCGGCGTAATGATAGGCCTTGGAATGCAGCGGATGACAGGACAACGCAACTTAATGCGTGTCACGGGCGCAGCGATTGCGGCCATGGGCGGTTATTTATTAGCAGGATTTTGACGTAATAGCATGCCGAATTAACGCGCCTTGAGTTGCTTCATGCAAAGATGGGCGCGGCGTAACAGTAGATTGACTTGCCGACGGCTCGCATGCATGTCGGCATCTCCCACCCTAAAATAACTCCCAGTGTAAGGATCGCCGCCGACATAGATAGGTTTGAGTTGCTCAGGCGCCAGCGGTACGCGGATACGAATCAGCTTTTTATTCATAATTTCAATAATCTGCACATCTGAAATCGCCAAAATATTATGGCTAGTACGGCTAGGATTATCGAGTATCTCCCAAAACTCTTGTAAAACAGGAAGCGGATTGGGAATGCCTTCAATGCTGAAATGGCCACGTTCTTCGCGCACCCCTAGGATGATTTCGCCACCCAAAGTGTTGGCAAAGGAGCTATAGGTAGCCCAAATATCTTCGGGTAATTGACCTTGGCCGTCGCGGCCACCTGCGAGTTTAAACTCTACTTGGGCCGATTCGTGTAAATCGGCAATATCATCGAGTGCAAATGATTGAAATGTCATGGCAGCTTATCCGTCAGCGACACATGACTTGTTGTAGCACGTCAACAATTGAAAGGCCAGACTTAGGTCCGGCCTCAAGATTCTGCGGATGACCGTAATTCAGGGGCATCACAACAGCAACATTCAATCGATTATTGAGCGAGATCTAATGCCTTAGGAAATAGAATATTGTTTTCTAAGTGAATATGCTGATGTAAGTCGGCCTCAAACTCCGCTAGCGTGGCATAACACACACGCCACGTAGTGCAAGCATGTTCCGGTGGCGTGAAGTCGTTCGTGAGCTCGCGTAATTTTTGCAAAATCAAACCGACTTCTTCATGTTCGTTCTGCATCGCATTGATGGGATTACCCATATGACCAAAGCAAGTTTCAACCTGCTCTGCTTGACTCAAACCGCGGATCGCCGGAAACAGTATTTTCTCTTCCTTCATTAAATGCGGCATCAGGTCTTCAACTAAAGCACGTATCCAACCCGCAAAGGGAATAATTTCGGCATAGTGCTCACCATGGGCGCGCACCATTTTCTCGGAATATTCGACCAACAACGGGGCTTTTTCGCGCACGTATTGATGGTGTGTCGACTCGATATAGTCGACAAGTTGATCTAAGGGTAATTGATTCAACTCATCTTCTTTGCTGCCGGTCAGTGTGACGGCATTCAGCGCAGCAACCACTTTTGCGGGATCTATGTCTGCGCGTTCACAGGCAACCGCCAGCGGTTTACCGCCGCCACAACAAAAATCGATACCAAATTGGCTAAACACATGGGCACGGCGAAAATCTTCGGCAACTAACTCACCGACTTTTCGTTCTAGCCAGTGGTTATCCTGAGCGCTCTCACTGAGCTCTGAACCTTGACTAAGTTGTGCATCATGGCGAGGTTGAGAACCCACACCATGAACTGAGGGTTGTGCATCTTGCGTGATAGAAGTAGCAGACATGAATAGCTCCAAAGCAGCAACAAATTTACATTCATATTATTTGCAGCTTTAATGCGTAGCAACTAAACCCGACTAAAATACTCAGGATTTGCTGATGATGTCACAGTTAACCGAGCGAAATATCTCTTAAGGAGTAGAAGGATATTGCTTTGATTGGAAATGAGATTGGAGCTGTGAGTTATCAATATTCTATAGAAGGTATGCAGTTGTGGTTTGCAGAGAGGCCCAGTTTGTTGTGTTGAGCGATGCAGTTAAGTCAGTGAGAGGTGTGTTGCACCTCTCTCTGCGGGTCTTACTAAGTCACTGTGAGTTATGATTACCCGAGTTGCCCTGCGATCATAAGTTCTTTAGTTTCAGGGACTTCATTGTAGGACAAAACATGCAGTCCACGGGCGAATGCTAATGCGTAACGCGCGAGGAAAGGCCTGAGTTGCGGTGAAACAAGCAGGATAGGGTTATAGCCTTTCTCTTTTGTCTCCGCGAGCAATTGAGGCATTCTTTGTTGTAGCTGCGCCAGTAGGTTGGGTTCGATAGGGAAGCTATCCAACGCAACTCTGCCCTGTTGCTGCGATTGATTTAACGCTGTCATTAAAGTCTGTTCTAATTCTGCAGTCAGCGTGAGTACATTCAACTGCGGGCTGCTGCCTGCGATTTGATGCAAAATACTGTTGCGCAAAGCGCAGCGCACATCGGCGGCCAGTAGGACAGGATCTTTGGTTTGCTCGCTGCATTCCAGCAAGGTCGTTGCTATGGTGCGTATGTCTTTTAGTGGCACTTGCTCTTTGAGTAACAAGCGGAAAACCTTGAGTAACTGTATGGGGGTTAAACAGGTACTGAGTGATTCGGCAAGTTTGGGGGCTTGCTTACTTAGCCTGTCAGTTAATTGCATAATATCATCATGTTGCAATAATTCAGGCAGTGATTCGCGCAATAACTTACTGACATGAGTGGCAATGATTGTCGCATTATCGACGACCGAATAACCTAAGTTAAGTGCTTTGGCCTTTAACTCTGGTGCAATCCAAATTGCATCCATTTGGTAAGCGGGTTCCTTGGTTAAAATCCCGTCAATCTTACCGTAAACAGGACCACTTTTTATTGCGAGCAACAGGTCCGGTTCTAGTTCGGCAATGGCCACTTGTGTACCCATAAAGTTAATTTGGTATGCATGGGGTGCCAAAGCCAAATTGTCGCGCACTCTGACTTCCGATAGCAGAAATCCGATTTGTTCTGAAAGGGTGCGTCTGATCCCCGTAAGGCGTTTTTGTAATTCAGCCCCTTTGGTTTTTTCGACTAGATGAACCAATCTATAGCCTAATCGCACTTCAATAATGTCGGTAAAAGGCAGTGATTCCCAGCTTGGAGCAGAAGGCTCTGTCAGGCTGGTTTCTATGAGCTCTTCGGTTTTCTCTTCAGTAAAGGAAGCCTTATTCTGGTTTTGTTTCCATGCGGCGAAACCTAGCAGTATCGCAAAAGATAAAAACACCAGTGCGGGCATGCCTGGGGTAATACCGAGAATCGCCATCACAATGGCAGCAGTAGCTAAGGTTCTCGGGTTTGCCAGTAATTGCCGACTTAATTGGGTCGGCATTTCTTCTGCGTCTGAGACCCTAGTTACGATAATGGCTGCAGCTGTGGCTAACAGTAATGAAGGAATTTGGGCGACTAGGCCATCACCAATGGTTAATAGTGCATAGGTTTTAAAGGCTTCTGCTGCACTCAGATCATGCATAAAGATACCTATGCTGATCCCGCCAATAATGTTAATGGCTAAGATCAAGAGTCCTGCGATGGCATCTCCTCTCACAAACTTTGAGGCACCGTCCATAGAACCATAAAAGTCTGCTTCTCTGGCGACATCTTGGCGACGTAGGCTCGCTTGTTCATGTGTGAGTGTGCCAGCATTGAGGTCGGCATCGATCGCCATCTGTTTACCGGGTAGGGCATCCAATGTAAATCGCGCCGATACTTCAGAGATCCGCTCGCCACCCTTAGTGATTACAACAAAGTTAATAATCATTAGAATTAAGAAGATAACAGCACCGACGACATAGTTTCCGCCAATAACGACTTCACCGAAGGCTTGGATCACTTTACCCGCAGCATCGCCTCCTTCATGACCTTCAATAAGTACTACGCGCGTCGATGCAACGTTTAAGGTCAAACGCATTAAGGTCGCAAGGAGCAATAAGGTTGGGAATACAGAAAACTCTAGCGGTCGTCGAATAGAGACGCTCACCAGCAGCACCATGACGGCAAGGACTATGTTAAATGTAAACAAAATGTCCAGTAGCCATGCAGGCAGCGGTAAAATCACCATCGCCAGAATAGCGAGCAGCATGACTGGAATGCCGATATAGCTGTAATTTCCTGAAAAGGTGCGAGAAAGCCAATTCATAGGTTAAGCAATCCTTTAATCGTGACGTAAATTAGGGGGAATAAAAAAATGTGGTAAAGGCTCAGGTTTCTGTTGTAAGCCCTTACGAGATGCTTTTATTTGCATGACATAACTTAATACGTGCGCTATAGCGATAAAAAGGGCACTGGGTATCTGTTGATCGACTTGCGTTGAATGGTAGATGGCCCGCGTGAGCGGTGGGATATCAATAATCTCAATGTCATGTTTTTTAGCGAGTTCTCGCATATAGAGGGCGAGTTCTTCGGTGCCTTTAGTGATGACGTAAGGCGCATCCGCTAAGTCAGGATTGTATTTTAATGCCACGGCATAGTGAGTGGGATTAACCAAGAGAACATCCGCTTTTGGAATGGTGGTATCTGCACGGGAGCGAGCCATTCGTTGCTGTATTTGGCGGATTTTAGCTTTAATCTCTGGCTTACCTTCTTGCTGGGTATGCTCGTCTTTTACCTCTTGACGTGACATACGTAATTCTTTGCTGTTATGCCAATATTGGTAAGGCACATCAATAAAGGCGATCACGAGCAGTCCTGTACCAAGATAAAACATGCCTTGCGACAGTAGATTGATGCCATCACGAACCGCTTCATCAATAGGGCGTTGATTGTAGCTAAGTAGTTCTTGTAAGTGACCATTCAAGAAAACCAACATAATTCCGATCAGTAACACAATCTTTAGGCATGACTTGAGTAACTCAACAAGCGATTGAGCGGAAAATATTCTTCCGACACCGGCAAGAGGATCGATGCGACTGTACTTAAAATTAGCATTTCCAAAATTAAATATCGGCCCGCCAGGCAAGGCTCCTGCAACTGCGGCCAACAGAGCAACCATGATGAATAGTGGGCCTAAGATGCTTAGCATTTCGACTAGGCTGGCGCCGAGATGGCGCATCATGATGTCAGGTTGCTCTAAATCTGCCCGAGTGAGCAGCATGTTGTACTTAGTTAATCCACTGACCCTAGTGGCAAACCAATCCGCATTAGTGGTTAGCATGGCAGAGCAACCAACGACCAGTGCTGCGGAGGCAAGATCTTTAGATCGCGGAACTTGGCCTTTTTCTCTCGCTTTACGCTTTTTCTGTGGTGTAGCTTCTTCTGTTTTATCTTGTTGGGGCGTTTTACTCATGAGATCCCCCCGATAAATTGGTACATGGCAGTTAATGCGTCTAAGCACAGATCACTGTAACGAGTTGGAATGCCGCTTAACGAAAGGAAGACGCAAATCAAGCCCATCAGCAAGGTCATGGGAAACCCGAGCGAAAATATGTTTAATGACGGCGCGGCGCGGCTTAATACACCAAACGCTATGTTAACCATTAACATAGCGAGTACTGCGGGTATGGCGAGCATAAGCGATGCAGCAAACAGCCAGCCCATTCGACTAATCAATCCCATTAGCGGTAAGTCAAAAATCCCATTTCCAATTGGCCATAAACGAAAGCTATCAACAATGATGTTGAGCCCGACTAAATGACCGTCAAGAGCCAGAAAAATCAAGGTACCAAAGATTTGTAGCCATTCACTGAGAATGGGGTTGGTGTCGCCATTAGCGGGATCGTTCATCACCGCCATAGCTAGACCCATCTGCATCGACATAATAGTGCCAAGCATGGTCATCACATGGATTAAAATCGTTAAAAACAGTGCGAGCATGAATCCAATGAGTAGTTGCTCAACGGCTAAAAACAATGACCCAAGCGAGAGCGCATCAACAGGTGGAACGGGTGGGAGCATAGGTGCAATAAGTGCTGCAATACTTAAGGCAAGGAAAATTCTCACCGTCGCAGGCACATAAGAATTACCCAGCAAAGGCATTATCATAAATGCGCCCATGATCCGGCAGAATGGCCACCAAAGGCTACCGATTAACATGCTGAGTTCGGTTGAGGTGAGTGAAAGCATATCAACCGATAATATGAGGGATATTCATAAACAGCCTATCAAATAAATCGCTTAGCTGTTGTATGAGCCAATGGCCTGAAAACAGTACCATAAGTAAGGTAATGATAAGCCTTGGCAGAAAACTTAAGGTTTGTTCATTGACCTGTGTAGCCGCCTGAAATACTGCAACGATTAAGCCTAGAATGAGTCCCGGCGTCACCAGCACAGAGACCATAATGATGACGAGAAACATCGAGTCCGCAAACAGGGAGGTCAGTTCATTGATGTCCATCTAGCTACCCAAAACTTGCGGTTAAGGTGCTTACTGTCATAGACCATCCATCGACTAATACAAAAACCATCAATTTAAATGGGAGCGAGATAATCAAAGGTGACAACATCATCATCCCCATAGACATGAGGACACTTGCGACAACTAGATCGATAACCAAGAAAGGTAAGAAAAGTAAGAAGCCGATTTGGAAAGCTGTTTTGAGTTCACTCAGCACAAAAGCTGGCATAAGGACAAAAAATGGTACTTCCTCAGCCGTTTTCATGTGTGTGGGCTCGTTAGCTATTTTCAGCATTTGCTCAAGATCAGTCGCCCTTGTCTGCGCCAGCATAAATCGAGTCAATGGGACTTTTGCAATCGAGACTGCTTCCATCAATTCGATCTTACCTTGGTCATAGGGCAAGTAAGCTTCTTTATAAATCTTGTCTCCTACTGGTCGCATAATAAAGATAGTGAGTATTAACGCTATCCCCACAAGCACGCGATTAGGAGGGCTTTGCTGTAGTCCAAGCGCTTGCCGAAGAATAGCTAACACAATGATAATACGGGTAAAGCTTGTCAGCATCATCAACATGATGGGCAGGAAACTAATAGCCGTCATGAGTGCTAAAATTTCGAGCTTAATGTTAACTGCTTGGCTGTCTTGAGCACTATCTAGAGTGAATAAAGTGAGTCCTTCCGATGCGAGGGCTTGGGGAGTAAACAATAAAATAGACAGTAGCAATACCCGAACTATCATTCGTTACTTGTCCCATCGAGAGTAATGCTCTCTATTTCCAGCAAGCGTACGCCATATCTGCCCGCCACTTCTACAACTTTACCTCTTCCGAGTAAGGCTCCATTTACCCTAATATCCAGCGGCTCACCCACCATACGGTCGAGTGCAATAACATCACCTTCACCCATACGATTTAACTCACCCAAAGACATCTCAGCGCTGGCGAGTTCAAGGGTGACCTGTACGGGAAGTTGTTGGAAAAAGTTATTATTTTTTTTCACCTTACGGTTATCTGGTTTTGAAAATGCGCTTTCAGAGAAAATATCGTCCTCTAATAGAAAATCATCATCCGATAAAATAGATTGTTCAGCCAATGTCCTGCTCCTCATTTTGATAAACATCTTGAGTCAATTTCGCTACCATTTGTCCTTCATGACTATGCACAGAGGCATGGAATAGAGTCGTGTTTCCGATTGATAACAACGTTTTTGGATATAAATTAATGGGTAAAATATCCCCGGTTTTTAGCTGACTGAGTGATTGGACTGGGATGCTATGTTGCCCTAATGTCAGTTGCATTTTTATGGGGAGACTTTTTAGCCAGACGGCTAGTTTTGCCGGCAAGTCCGCTGATATTTCTGACTTTTTAGGTTGCTCGGCTAGATGTCCCAGTAAATGTTCAGTCAAACAAAAGAGCATCGGGGGAGTGAGTGAGCCATTGGTAAAATTGAACGACCATACCGCTGATACTGTTAGCGGCATATGACCTTTTATCAGCTCAACTTCAAGAGTGTTGGTATCTATCGTGCTGTTGGGTAGTTCATCCACTACGGAAAGTAGTAACTTTTTGGCTAATCTAAATTCAGACTGGCTTGGATTTCTTAAAGGTGAACTTAATGGTGTCGAGGTGTTTCCGTAATAATTACTCGCTAATTGATCGAGTGTACAACGATCAATTCTCCAATAACCTAAGGTATTTTGTTGATGTTTTAATACAAACCATGCATAGCAATGTTCTGGAACGACGGGTGTTCTAGGTTCAGTTAGCGTTGAGCCAGAAACGGCAGGATGTCCCTGTCTTAATAGTGGAGATAAGATATTATTGATAGCATCAATAAGCGGACGATGTAGCTGTTCTAGTTGTTGTAATAATCGCGTTCTTGCTAGCTTTTCTTGAACTAGCATAATAGGTCTAATTATTTCATCAGAATTTGATTTTATAAGCCTAGCTTTCGCTGTCGTCTTCATTTTACTTCCTATTAAACGTATTTTTCCCGCTAGAATACTGCTTGGCGACCTCCGCGATTCAGTTGGTGCATAAAAAACATACACAAACAGAGAGCCTGATTTTTTATTTCTTTATCGTTAAGGATTAATGAATTTCTTAAAACAGTTAAGCGTCCTATCACATAGGCATAAGGTCGAACTCTGTTTTAAACGACGAGGATGATAAGGTAATAAGGCTAAAGTATTCAATAATAATTATAAGAAAAGCTGAAATATATGTGAATAGAATTCTAGGTCAATGGAGTTTGTAAACAAAATGTTTATTTTGAGATTGTGTAAGAAGATATTAATGCTTTCTAGTCTTATATTTCAGCGTCAATAAATAGTCGGCGCAGTATTATTTTGACGTTTGTCGATATTTTGGCGTGACTGTATTTATTCTAGTGCTCACATGTTTGTCATCAATGATTACTTTGTGTGCGCATTTACTCTTGCTTTTGATTTTTATTGTTTTTTTGTAAATTTATTTTGTGTTTTATTTGTTGTAAATACTTAGCAGTTAAGTTTTTCATCACTATGGATCTTACCAGAGTTGTATTTTTATCATTATGATATGTTATTTTACAAATATATTTGGTATAAGTCAGTCCTAAGTTATATGTATCACTTTTTTGCAGGTAGTCTTTTATATTTCCAAGTGTTTCACTGTGATTTTTTAATTGATGAGAATTTGTTTGAACATGGCATCTTAAATTTTGGCGCCGGTCACATTTTTATCGATAATTGCGAAAGAACACATTTAAACCTGATTTAAGTTGACGGTATTGCCTTATGGATTACGAATGCTGATTTTCGAGTGACAAGTGTTATCAGTGTTTTTATATTCATTGCGGAAGCCTGTCTTCCGTTTTCTGGCTTCCGTCTTTTCTTAATCTTTTTAGGAAGCATAGTAATGAGTCATTCAATCTATCGAGATAATAGCGTTATAAGCTGTAATAGCTTTTCTATACATTCAAGCACGGACACTTATCGGTCTAAATAAAGGTGTTATTAAATGTACTGTAAACGAGAGGGAGTTGGCGAGTGGGTGGCCTAAGTATACGGATTGAAGGATTAAACATATCTGCGGAACTTGCATGCACAATCGCACAGGGAGATTTTTATCTGTGGAATGATGCAATGGAGTCGCCTTGGCTCACGATCGTTAACTTATCAGATTGTCGTCCTTGTGATGTAAAATCTTATCTTGCCCGTTTTCCTTGCCGTAATATTGTCGCGTTATTAGCGCCAGAACAAGGTGAGTTAGCCGCGGCGGCAATGCGTGCTGGTGTACAAGATTATCTATTAATTCCCGTAGAAACCGAGCAACTGCTAGCCTCAATACAACGTTTACGCCGTTTAGAGTTACCTGATTCTAGTTTGGTTGTATCGGCTGCTGTTAGCCGGCAATTATTGATGTTGGCCCATAGGGCAGCAACCACTGAGGCCAGTGTTTTATTATTGGGTGAAAGTGGCACCGGCAAGGAGCCGCTTGCTCGTTATATTCATCGTCATTCTTCTCGTTCTCATAAGCCTTTCGTTGCGATTAACTGCGCCGCCATCCCTGAAAGTATTCTTGAATCTGTCTTATTTGGTCATGTTAAAGGCGCCTTTACTGGTGCTATTTGCGATAAAGCAGGCAAATTTGAGCAGGCAAATGGCGTAATGCCGTTCACTTAAGAGTGAACGGCATTTTTCTTTGGTCTAACCGGAAACTTGTTTTTGCTCATTTTAAGGACTCGTGGATAAGCCCTTTCCCGTTTACCATC
>NZ_JAJAEF010000041.1:0-23645 GCF_020447145.1 Shewanella sp. SR1
AATTGGTAATGCGAGATTTAGATTTGCCCATCTGATAGCGGTTCCTGCGTGGTATTCACAGGATCTGATCGCATCTGAGACGGAAGGTTCATTCATTTAGGCAACAACGCCTATTCAACACAGTGCCATTTTACACTGGCTTTAGGCTAACGCTTATGCGTACTTTATAAATATCAGGGAGGCCAACAGAACTCATATACTAAAAAATGCATTACAGTTGTTCCATTTCACCAGCGCCGTATACTGCTGAGAGGAGTAGCTTTTGGAATGAAGTAGTTATTTTTAGTCTTCTAGAATTTTCCTTTAATGCAAGGAAAGTTGTTCTGGTCAACCCAATTGGGCACTTTAAGTTATGCTACTATTTAGTTTTAAACATCCCTAATTGGCGAACAATTTTTTCAGTAACTTGAGTTAAGCTATGGCCCTGCTGCTCTAATTCGATGCAATCATTTGAGTTGGAGCTTGAGAGGTGTTTTAGCACCTCAATTTCCTTACTTACATCACCAACTAATCTATTTACATAGAGGATATCCAAATTATTATTTGTTCTATCTTGCCCAATCAAAGTTAAAATTTCACTGATGTTTTTACATGCAACGCCTAATTCTGACTGGCTCGTTGTTGTGTAATCCGATAGTAGAACAATTGCAGATGTTTGTGATTTCATATGATGACCAGCATCAAGAACCGCTTTAGATATTCCTGATATAATTTGATTAATTTCATCTAAACTACTTTGGGTTGATTTGGCTAGATTTCTGACCTCATCGGCAACAACGGCAAAGCCTCGTCCATGCTCTCCAGCCCTAGCGGCTTCAATGGCAGCATTTAAAGCCAATAGATTGGTTTGATCGGCTAGGTTATTAATAACGGATACCACTCCCTCAATGGCTTTTGTTTGTTGAGAAAGTTGATAAAATTTTTCTTGGAGTTCATCATTACTTGCAATAAACGAGCTTAAATCTTTAACCATAGCCCCCATATATTCGTTTGATCGAACAAGCCCTATTTGCGTATTTTCTACTTGTTCACGTGTTTTTTCTGCTTTAGCTTGTAATGCTAGAGAGGTTTGATCTAAGGCCTCTATTTGTGAAGTGAGAATACTGACCCGATTATCTTGCTCATTGATACGCGATGAAATTTTTTGCGCTTTAACTTTTAGAAGATCTGATATTTCATCAGAGGCTATGGCCTGTTGCTGAATATCGATTAGTGCAATTTTTACATTTTCTCTAAATGTATTGATAACACTAAGAACTTTTTCCATTTCACTGTTATATAAGCTATTGATGGTACATGGAACTGAAAGATCTTTTCTTTCAAAGTGTTTCATGTATTCGGTAACTTTTTTTAAGGAGTCAACTCCCCAAACTTTTTCATCAATATCATGAATAATCAAAAATATTGTAATAATGTACTGAATGATCTGTGAAAATATTAGATCTGTGAAAAAGGTTGCATTCATGAAAAGTACAATAGCACCTAACCAATGGATAAACCTCATGCGAATAAATAATGAACGCATATTTTCCTGTATGTTTTCGTAGTATCTTTTTTAAAAGTTTGAATATACTTTTAAAATTAGCTGACAAATAATATCATTTAGGCGTGATCTAAAATATTCATGGCATATTAAGTCGAATGAATTCTGGCCTATGTATTCGAAAACCAATCATAAGTATTCGAAGAATCATATCGACTGAGAAAAACTTGACTATTAGTCATTTTTATATCAACCATAAACAACAAAAAATAGCCTAGATGAGTTTGAAGAGAGATAAGCATTGCTAGCTTATTTCCATTGCTTATTAATAAGCATGTATTATTTCTAATAAAAAGCACCATAAGCTATTTTTTAATTAGTGCCCTGCTATACATGTAAGTTGATATTAAAATTCTAAAGCAAGTGGTTTATGAACAAGAACCACAACAAAAACCAGGGGATTTAGGTTTTTCTACCGTTTTTACCTGTTCAGGTTGCTCAGTGTTTTTGGTATCCGTTGCAGTACTATCATCCGTGTCCGGCACAAATTGGGTAACATTTTTGGTTTTATCATCAGTTTTAGTGAACTTAGTCAATGATGAACTCATCAGAACTACCTCTACTTAATCTATTTAGGACTAGCATTCATTAAACATGCTTATATTGCGCATGTTATATTTGTTGGGTATTTTAGTCAACTATTCATTATTGCGTAATGCTTAAATAGTTTTAATTTATTTTTAGGCTTGACTATTAAGAGTATTTGAAAAAAAGGAATAAAAATAAAGACTTGCTATATAGGCTATAGATTTACGCTGGCCAAATTCCAAGCAAAATATTGATTTTTTTAAGTTATTAACCACGACATCACTCCTTAAAACTGAAAGGTGCAAGTCAGCAGAAAGAGCGGACAGACAACCTTGGCGTTGTTGCCTAAATCAATCTTAGGTATGCCTTTTCCTAAAAGGGTTCCTGGTATTAATTGACCCTCTGGCGAATAGGCATACCCAGTCCTATGACTTTGTTCATCACTTTCACACCAGCCAGTGCCTCGCCGACTTGGCCGTTGTAGTCCCGCAGGGGCTTTGTTTCCTAAATCAGTTGAACTAAAACCATAGCTGGTGATCTGATCGACATAGCCCATCAACTCGCCCATCAATCGTGTCAAAACCTCAATATGGGGTATGAAGTCCAACAGAACGAAAACGTACGTTAAGGTTTTATTGGGGTTTATCTGCTTTAGGATTACAATCCACCGTACTTAAGTACGGAGAGCAAGGCCCAAATGTACACAATCAGTCAATTAGCAAAGTCGGCAGGTGTTAATGTCGAGACTGTCCGCTATTATGAGCGGCGTGGTCTTATCGAACAACCTGATAAACCAACCGAGGGGTATCGTCGCTATCCAGTGACAACCCTGAACCGGATCCGGTTTATCAAGCGTGCCCAGGAACTGGGGTTTACTTTGGAGGAAATATCCCATCTGCTGATGCTAGATAATACTCCCTGTCAAGAAGTACAAGACATGGCTTCTCACAAGCTTGTCAGTGTTCGTGCCAAGATGGCTGATCTGCGTCGCTTGGAAACCGTCCTTAATGATTTGTTGAACCAATGCGCTGCTAATCCTGACCAAACCCATTGTCCCATTATCGATTCCCTTCTTCCTGAGGATAGAAAATCGCGCTGAGTTTATTCCTGCTTGACTCCGTACTAGAGTACGGCGTTTAGACTGACTTTACTGGAACAAACCAAGTGGAGTGAGTCATGTCAAAAAACGATGCCAATCTGCCAATATTCGGCGGTATTGCGGCGGCTATCGGCGCAGGACTGTGTTGCGTCGGCCCCTTCCTGTTGCTGACGCTGGGTATTGGTGGCGCCTGGATCGGTAATCTCACTCTGCTCGAACCTTATCGCCCCCTTTTCATCTTCGCTGTGCTGGTTCTCTTCAGTTGGGCTGGGTGGAAGGTTTACCGTCCCGTCGAGGCCTGCGAATCGGGCACTGCCTGTGCCGTTTTGCAAGTACGTAAACGCCGTCAAGTCATCTTTTGGATAACAGCTCTACTCGCGCTGGTACTTGTGACCAGTAGCTATTGGATCCCCTTGATTGCCTGACAGTGAATGCCAACAACCTGCTGGAGAATAATCCATGAAAAAACTTACCTTTGTGTTAATGCTCTTTGTCACAAGTTTGACGGCCTGGGCCAAACCGCAAACCGTGACCCTAGATTTACCCACCATGAACTGCGCCATGTGTCCGATCACGGTGAAAAAGGCGCTGACTAAAGTCGATGGCGTATCCCGTGCGGAGGTCAGCTATGAGGATAAAGAAGCCATGGTGACCTTTGATGATGAAAAGACAAGTGCCGATGCGTTGATTGAAGCCACCACCAATGCTGGTTATCCCTCCACGATAAAAAACAAAGCTAATTGAGGTGCCTATGATCACACTGTCTATCTCTGGGATGACTTGTGCAAGTTGCACCCATCATGTTCAGGAGGCCCTGCTAGCCGTTGCGGGCGTTAGCAGCGCAATGGTCTCTTATGACGAGGCTAATGCCGTCATCGAAACCGACACAGATATCCATGAGAAAACCTTGCTCGATGCTGTCGCCACGCTGGGCTATAAGGCTAAAGTCGTTGCGTTGGGCAATAACTCACGCTTAACCAAAGATGAGGATACGGAAGAACTGCACGTGGCTATTATTGGCAGCGGTTCAGCGGCATTTGCCTGCGCCATCAAGGCAGCCGAAGGCGGTGCTAAAGTGACGCTCATCGAAGGGGCGGATGTCATTGGCGGCTGCTGTGTCAACGTTGGTTGTGTGCCGTCAAAGATCCTGATCCGGGTTGCGCAACTGGCAGAGCAGCAGCGTCATAACCCGTTTGCGGGATTGGAAAATCATTCCCCCCAACTGAGTCGCTCACTGTTGTTGGCGCAGCAAACGGCGCGGGTCGAGGAGCTGCGTGCGGCCAAATACCAGAATATTCTGGACGCCAATCCTGCGCTCAGTCTGATCAAAGGTTGGGCGCGATTCAAGGACGCTAACACACTAATCGTCAGTCAAAACGATGGTACGCAGCAGCAGGTTCACGCTGATAAGGTCCTGATTGCGACCGGATCGACGCCGACTATTCCTCCCATCGAAGGACTGAGCGGGACACCCTATTGGACTTCCAACGAGGCTCTTTTTGCCGAAGAAATGCCTCAACATCTGGTGGTGATTGGCTCGTCAGTCGTGGCACTGGAAATTGCCCAGGCCTATCGCCGATTAGGCAGTGAGGTAACCGTGTTGGCCAGACACACACTGCTCTATCGGGAGGAGCCCTTGCTCGGTGAACAACTCTCAGGATGTTTTGAAAAAGAAGGCATTCGTGTTCTGAATCATACCCAGGCTTCAAGTGTTTCCTATGATGGGCAGCAGTTTACTCTTGAAATTCTCTCATCAGAAGCTGGGGCTGGCACTTTGCATTGTGACAAGTTGTTGATCAGCACAGGCCGTCATGCCAATACAGGCAAGCTTAACCTCGATGCGGTAGGCGTCAAGACGGAGCAAAATGGCGTGATCATCGTCAATGAGCGTATGGAAACCAGCGTTCCAGGTGTTTATGCCGCCGGGGATTGCGCCAACATGCCGCAGTTTGTGTACGTCGCGGCCGCGGCCGGTAGTCGCGCCGCCATCAATATGACAGGCGGTGAGACTAAACTGGATCTATCCGCTATGCCTGCGGTGATCTTTACCGATCCCCAGGTGGCGACCGTCGGACTGACTGAAGATCAGGCCAAAGCACAATATATTGAAACCGATAGTCGGGTACTAAGCATGGAAAACGTACCTAGAGCATTGGCTAATTTTGACACTGATGGCTTTATCAAACTGGTGGTAGAAAAAGTCAGTGGACGCCTGATTGGCGCTCAAATCCTGGCGCATGAAGGCGGAGAGCTGATCCAGAGTGCGGCTTTAGCCATCCGCAACCGGATGACAGTAACAGAATTATCCGAACAGTTGTTCCCTTACTTGACCATGGTGGAAGGGCTTAAGCTCTGCGCCCAAACCTTTAACAAAGATGTGAAAGAGCTGTCCTGCTGCGCGGGGTAACGAATTGAGCAAGGGCTGTTAAAAAAGCCCTTATTCGTTCAATGCAAGCACTCGATTCATCATGCATCGCTTTTGTTTTCTAACAATGCTTATCTTCGTCGGCTCTGCTCCTAACATATTCAAGCTCATATGATGCAGGCATGATAGATTTTCCGCCCCGTGAGCATTGTGTATCAGACATACATCCTCACTCATACTGACATCAAGCACCCAGCGCATCGATTCTATGCCCTAATGTTCTCGAACGACTATCGCTGCTTGTTCGGCAATTAACGCCTCAGAACTAATATAATAACGATACTCCAGCTCGATTGGTTTTCCTTTCTCAAGGCGACAACTTTCAACCATAACGTTTTTTTAACCTTTTCCACTTTGAAAAGTCACCGACTAAGTTTTTACTATCAATAACATAGCGCTGGCGACATTCAGTTCACCCATGACCGTGCTCAATTGCGGATTTGTCCGTATTGTTGGTTTACTTGAAACTGTTTGCTGGAACGGTATATGTACAGGCTCTGTACAAAGTTTTAAGTAAATGCAGCATTTTTAAAAAAAATACTCACATACAAGATCTTAACGTATCATCATTCCGTTTCAAAAACTTGATTTTGTTACTTTATCAAAATAAATACTGTCCATTAATCTGAGCTGAAGTAAGTGCAACAGTTTCTCTTATAGAGATTTCTGGTATATCGAGCTTGAGTAAGCCAACTTAATCACATCATACCGGATTGCAGCTAACGATCATCATTAGCTAGCTCATTATTGAAGAATATTACAGTGACTGGAACAAATTTTTATTATTACTTTATTCACGTAAGTTAACTTAAACACGAAGCAATCTTTTAGCAGTGAAGGACTACTGATTACACATTAAAATTCATGTTATTAATAAACGCTCCAATATAATACATGTTGTTATTGGACCATATGTATTGTAGAAGTCCTTAAAATCAATACTCATAGCATATATGTACATAAATAACTCCTCCTAAGCCGTGCACATAGCCTGTTAAACAGTGAGGATGAAAAGTCTTTTATTTATCAGAATAAATAAACAGAGCGTTCTATTTTGCGCAGCAAAATACCATGTTGAAAATAAAATTCCATAAAGCGAATGATACTCTGCAGGGCCGGATTATACATTGTTAAATTGGTTAATAGTTCTTGACGATGTTCCTTATAATTAGGCATTTTTCTGATCCGTCACTGATTTATTACTCTTTTATTAGATTCGTCTTTTCAATACAGCTAAAAGACAATAAGCGCTCTCTGTTTCATGATGTGGGATCTGAAGCTCAGCAATCGATACCAGTACACCCGCGGAGTCAATGCTTGCCCCTGCCCGTCTGTTTTTACTCGCGTCCGATAATTACAGTTATCGGACACGAGTACCCATCAGCCGAAAACCATATTAGTGTGATGTCATTATACTAAACAATACTGAGTGGTTTGTGTGGCGTTGGTGCCATGATACATTAGTGTGGTGTCACTATATCAAACTGGGTGGGATTGATGATTTTGCGCTCGCTTTGCCGAGTATAACCCCATTTGACTCGGACCTTGTATGTTTGTCAGGCGTTAACTAAGAATTTTCATGATTAATTAGTGCGTGGCGCATACTAAACTTTTAATGTTTAGTGTAGTGACGCTGTATTAATGTCAAAATTTGCGTGAATTTTTAAGCGTGAGATAGTTTGAACATCGAAACTTCTTAGGGTGTCCAAATGTCTCATTCTGTCATGTTAGCCGACCAAGGCGAGTTTAACTTTTCAACCGCTCAACGTGTTAGGCACTTGAAGGCAGAGGACCAGGATTTTGAATGGTATCCGTCTTCTCAGCACATTATTGATGTTGTTCGAAATGATTTGGTTAAGTCTAATTTCTTAGAATCTTATAACAGGGAGTCATCGTTGCTAGACATTGGTGCCGGTGATGGTCGAGTGCTTAGCGCCCTGAACATGCCGTTAGAGGACCGTCGCGGCGAAATGAGCCCACCTTTTTACAACCTGTACGCGATTGAAAAGAGCATTGTTCATTGCAGCCAGCTCGATAAAAAAGTGTTGGTTATTGGCACTGACTTTAATCAGCAAACCCTTGTTGATAAGCCCGTTGGCGTCATTTTCTGCAACCCTCCTTATTCGGCCTTTGAGCAATGGGCTACCCGTGTCATTTCCGAAGCTAATGCCGAAGTGTGTTATCTGGTATTGCCGAAGCGCTGGTCTAACAGTCAAGATATCGAAAATGCGATTACAATGCGTGAAGCCGAAGCCGAGGTCATTGGGACATTCGATTTTCAAAATGATTGTGATCGCGAAACTCGTCATTCGGTACGGGTAGACATTATTCGTGTTAATTTAGGTTATAAAAATCATCGCCAATGCAAGGTTGACCCTTTCAAAGCGTTCTTTGACGCCAACTTTGACCTAGAACTAGCTGAAAGTGATTATTCTGCAAAATTCAGAGGGCCATCCGACTCGACTAAGCAAAAGCTAAATGAATTAGTTCCTGGTGCCGACATGGTAAAGGCTATGCAATCACTTTACGATCATCAGATGGCCAAGCTAATGGATACCTATAGCGCACTCTCAGAAATTGATCCTGATTTACTGCGAGAACTAGAAGTTTCTAAGGCGTCGGTGCTGGAAAGTCTCAAACTCAAAATCAAGAGTCTCAAAAGTTTGTTTTGGAAAGAGTTGTTCGCTAAATTTGATGCGCTGACTTCTCGCCTGACTTCATCTAATCGTAAGGGGTTATTAGAGCTGTTAGAGAGGCACGTAAGCGTCGACTTCACCGCTGAGAACGCATACGCGATAGCTCAATGGGCAATAAAACACGCTGATGCTCTTCAAGATGATCAGTTCAAAGATTTCTACCTATCTATGAGCCAAGCCGCAAACGTGGTTAATTATTCCAGTAACCAACGCACCTTCAAATACGACAGATGGCGTTATCGGGAGCTTGTGATGAATGGTCAAATCTCTCATTTTAAACTCGACTACCGTTGTGTAATGGAAAATGTTGGCGGCATCGTTAATGGTTACGACTATAACAGCTATTACAACCAGTGCGGTTTGTCTGTTCGTGCAATCGAATTTATCACCGATTTTGTCACCATCGCTGGCAATCTTGGTTTCGATACACGCGGCACACCTAAACCTTATGAGTTCAAATGGGCCAGCAACAAAGCCCACGACTTTAGATACATACAATCTAACGGCTCTAGCGAGGTACTGTTCTCAGTTCGTGCGTACCTTAACGGTAACCTACATATTAAGATGAACCCTAAGTTGGCGCTAAAGTTAAATGTAGTGGCTGGTAAGTTGTTTGGCTGGGTTCGTAGCGCAGAAGAAGCGGCGGCTGAAATGGAGGCTCCAGCATCTCAGGTCGTGGAAGTTACTGAAATGTTCGGCCATTCGTTATCGTTAACGCATAACTATCAAAACCTTTTGATGGCGGCTTAATCCCTCCCATTCAGACGGCGCAAAGTTCAATTTTTGCGCCGTTTTGCATTTGTGAGATCCTTTAATCAGATAAGAAATTCAGTTATTAGAGGTGACTATGTTTGCTGCATATTTGGTTATAGGTGTGTTTGGGTTCGTCGCTGGCCTAATTGTTTTGCTCAACAAAGGTAACCCATTACCAGCGGCAATTCCTCGTGCAGCATCGCTTAAGTTCATCCCAAGTAAGATCCCATGTGTTGCTAATCAATACCCCGAAGTATGTGATGATGATACAGGTTTGAAACGTAGAACGGGCGCTTACCATGATTATCTTATCAATCCAGCTACAGGGTTGCTTACGCTGAACGGCGCTTTGGATGTGGCAGGTAATCCTTTAGGAGCTGACTTGACTCATTCAGGCATCGATAGCGGTCACGACTTTGACCATGACTTTGGTATGAATCGTTTTGGGAATGATTTTTAATGGAATTATTGGAGACTACTCAAGCGGTTGCAGGCCAATTCTATGCGTTACAGCAAGAGCTGGTTTCGTTGAAGTCGACGCTAATTTTGCCCTGTAGTGAGAAAAAGCTGCCCAACCACGCGCTCGCCTTTGATTTGTACCAAGGCACGGGGTATCTGAGCATCGTGAAGCAATGGAGCAGGTATAGCATTAGCGCGGGGATTAAACGGTTTGGCCTTAGCGGTGAAGCAATGCCCGTTACGGCATGATTGAAGCAAGGTTGTAATATTAAAATCCTGTAGAATTTACTCAAAATTTGCCAGAAATTGAACCTATGCAATGATGATCTTACATTAATAACTGAGAGAAATTAGATGCAAATTAGCCCAAGTATTTACCTTGACCAAGCGACCAGTTTGTTAGCTCCCCTGCCGTTCCTAGAGGACAACGGCGACGCGGATAGCTACTATCAGGAATACAGCTTTTACGTCGATACGCCTAACCCGCTGGTTAAACTGGAACTCGCAGTAATGGTCAATGCCGAGGTGCTGACCGATAGCGACCATGCCCCCATCGTGTTCACCTACGGCATTAACCTTGGCCAAGGTAACGGTATTGAGGATGGTGCCAATTTCTACGTCGAGGACATCGAGGCTATCAAGTCTGGCGACTTCGAACCAATTAACTCGGTTGAATTAGCTCTTCTTCAAGGGGCCATCCCTATGCTGGATAAGATTGTTAGTGCCTTGCAAAGCAATCCACTGGTCTGGAAGGTGGTGAGCCAACAGCTATCAAAAATCGTCTCTGGCATCATCACCCGCCCATCAAGCCCGAATGAACCAGATTTTTTGACAGGGGCACTTGTTGAATGTGATCTCCAAATTCAGGACTTAGATGGCACACAAATAACTATAGTACCTGCGCCGCAAGGAGGATGGACTCATGACAGCCTTGAAGCGCTGGACTGTGATGCATTGGCAGGTGGTCAAGCATGGAATGCGTATCTACTTTACGGTGTATTACCTCAATGGGTAGGCTGCTCAGAAATCTAACTAAACTTGTTTGATTTAGTTAGTGTGTGTCTCTATACTAAAAACATAATTATTAGTGTAGAGACGCCATACTAAAATGAATGACACTACCTCCCCACTCAAATCTGACTCATTAGGCCCAGCTTGGACGTATCACGCCCTCCCCTCTGACGTCAGTTCGCGACCCAAGGGACGCACATTAAGACTGTTAGCGGCAAGTGAAGCTGCAAGCCCACAAGTACGTGATTTACTCTCGCGCATGATCGGTAACACTTACAACCAGATAGAGAAAACCGAGTGGTTTACTTCGCAGTTCTTAAATGGCACTCCGACCCTCACTGTGACATTCCGTCAGTTAATGCGAGAAACCGAACCCACCAAATCCAAGCCGTTACCACAGGAAACCGCGCTGCATTCATTGAATGTCTGTCTTAATTCCATTTTCTCGGATTCAGGTTGGAAGCTGGTACGTCGGCGCATCTCTCAAATCGAGCGGGTTCAAAAGACGACTCGACCTGTGATCAGCAAGAACCAATACGACAAGCTAGTTCTTTTCAAGGATACGATTGGCGCAAAATCCGTGGATGCTGCGATTGATGAATTACTGAGTTTTTACAAGGACGAACACCCCGCATTTTCAGCAGACAGGGAGGCATTAGGTGAGCTTATTAACTACGAATAATCACAGCGTTGCACTGTCCTATGGCGAACCTCCGTCAACGCTTAACGATTCGTTAAAAGACAGTTATCAGCGCTCTACTGACGAGCTACAGGCGCTATTGTCAAAGCCTCTGGCTCAGTTAACCGATGCAGACAAGCTCCGCATTCGGGAGATTACACAGGCAAAACTCAAGCACTTTCTTGATAATGGCCACCGTACCCGCAGGGCTAATACATGGCGAGCACTAATGAGCCGGTGGGCTAAGTTTGAAAGTTGGTGTCTTACAAATAACCTAACCCCGTTGCCTGCGACCCCCGAGGTAGTGGCCACATTCATTGAGTACTACCAGGCATCGTCGTACACCACCTTATCTCAATATGCTTGGGCGATTAACAGTTTCCATGTGGAGTGTGGTTTGTTGTCCCCTGTGAGCAGTAAGACCGTGCAAGACAAGCAGAATGAAATCAGAATAGTAAAGCTCGAGTCAGGCGGTTTAGCGCAAGAGCAGGCAACGCCTTTTAGACTTCATCACCTGCAGATGCTCATAGAATCGTATGGCGAGAGTGAGAGGTTATTAGACAAGCGCAATTTGGCGTTGCTGAACATCGCCTATGAATCGTTGCTTCGTGAATCCGAGCTGCTTCGGATCAAAGTAGGCCATCTCAAATCCACTTTTGAAGGCGATTATGTGTTGTCAGTGCCTTACACCAAAACCAATGACTCGGGTGAAGAAGAGGTAGTGAACATTACACCGCTAGGCTTCAAATTGATTCAGAGGTACATCCAAGGTGCTGGGCTGACTAAGGAAGACTACTTGTTTCAGCCGATTGGCCGGAGCAATAAAGTCTCGGTTCAAGCCAAGCCGATGTCCACCCGTACAGTGGACCGAGTATTTCTGTGGGCATTCGAGAGTTTAGGAATCGACCGTCATTCTGCTTGGTCAGGGCATAGTGCCAGGATTGGCGCCGCACAGGACTTACTTGCCGCAGGCTATTCGATAGCCCAAATCCAAGAGAACGGTCGTTGGAAAAGCCCAATGATGGTATTGCGGTACGGCAAAGACATTAAGGCAAAGGAAAGTGCGATGGCCAAGATGTTGGCAGAAAGACGGTAGTCAGATTCAACCTCCATTTCTATGTGAACCTGACAATTATTGGCTTAATATTAGTAGGTTAAACAATTTAAAACAGGAATGGGAACTGTGAAGAAAGCGATTATTCTCTCATTACTGGCATTAAGCCCAACTTTAAACGCTAAAGAAATTCATCAAAGTAGTTATGGGGAAAGTTGGCCGTTTACTGTCGAAAGCGGAGAACTTGGCTGCTACGACCAGGCAGTGATTTTTATCGCAAATGATAAAGAATATGCGGTAAACGGTGTTGCCCAAAGCAAGGGTTATGATTCTATTGAGCCAATTTGGAAAGAGGATAGTTCTTTATTGGAATACCTAAAGGCAATAGCTAAAAAGGAAAATAAAACTCTTCGACAAGTTCAGGATGAAATGGGTGCATCCCGCGTTAATATCGGACCGATCCTTCAAGAAGGCTTAAAACTTTGTAAGTAGCTTACCTTATGAACCTAATCCCCTTCGGCCTTCGTAGTGATGGCTTGTATATAGATGCAGAGGACGCAACGCGGGGTAAGTCCTGTGATTGTACTTGCCCATCATGCGGTATTGCCTTAATCGCACGGCAGGGTGACGTTAATGCGTTCCACTTTGCCCATGACTCCAAAGGTGCGAGTAAGGAAGAGATTGAGGCCTGCAAATACTCGTTTTATGTCTCAGTTCGCTACATGCTGAAGCAGCTTCTACAGGGGACAGGCTTGTTATTGTTGCCACCTCTCGAGATTGACCATCACGGCCAAACGCACGTCATTACCAAAAGTTTGCCAATCACGGTGGAGCCCAAGGACATAACGCCTGATAGTTATGAGCAGGATATTATGTTTGACTTAATCTTTACGGTCTCAGGCCGCAAGCTATGCCTATACATTAGCCATCCTGGTCGCCCCGCGCCGATATATAACAATCTATCAAGAGATCAGCACACGGCGGTACTAGGGCTTGATTTAATTCCTTTCTCAAAGATATTTAATGAGTTTTACAAACTAAAATCAGCTCAAACACTACTGCGCGAATGGCTTGAAACGTCCATTAAGGGCAAGCATTGGATTTACAATCCAAGGCGCAATGCGTGGTTTGAGCATCAACAGGCTAAGGCTCCAGCTGTTCAGGAGCAGCAACAGCAACAAGTTCTGGTACAAACCAAGACTACCCGTGATCGGATTAAAGAGCAGATTGCCAAAATGGACAGGTTGAACGTAGTCGCTATATATCGCTGCGTTTTTTGTCAGTTGGACTTTGAAGGCAGTGCGTTACTCAACTACTGCCCCAAGTGTAATGACCATCTAAGTGTGAAAAGAAAATCGGAGATTGCGGCTCAAACTCCACCTAAAGGCAAGTATCGGTATCGATGACTCTATGATTTATTCAAGTAACGTCAACTTATAGCCAAGCGGTGTAAACCAATGCCTACGGCCCGTGTCTAAATTGCGAACAAAATACCAATCTTCCGACTTAAGGTGTTCTGGTAGGGACTCAATCGTGGAGATTTCACCGTCATCCACCAGCACTTTCTCTGGCTTTGGAAGCACCTCTAATTGGCGCCGTTTCTCGGGAAATTCCACCAAACTGCCATCAACGTCATCGAAGGATGAAGCAGGATACACCGCTAAAAATTTTTGGCCGGTTTGCATGTTACTGCCTCATTTTATTTAAGTGTGTAATGCTGGACTTTGACATTCGGGATCACGATTGAATGATTGAATGTCTCGGGGTTGATGTTGGAGAGGAATAAAGTTCTAAACTGAACAGCCAAGAACTCTAGCTCGTATCGTTCTAGATTAAATATGGCCAAAAATAAAGATTCATACTAATTGCCACAACTTAGTCCGAACCGTGCCACAATCGAGTATTAAAGTATCATACTCCTTGTGGCTTACTTCGGGACAAAGTGAGTTAGACTGTTAACTCAGATTAATTGGTTTCAGATTACAAAATGTATTGCTAAGAACGATATTTGATTTAATAAAAGTAAACCGCTTGCAGGGTTATTGCACTGTCTGTTGCCCATAACATAGACAGTGCAATCTTGGCGACTAGAACTTGTTCGTGTCTTTGACTTCTAAAAGCTCGCCGTTACTGGCTATTTTGAGAAAAAATTGTTTTTGAGTCGTTGGGTTAACGGCACTGACCACGTAGTAATTGCCTTCAAAGCTGACGATTGATAATTGTGCCTCAGGCAAGTTTTTCCATGTTCCCTCTAATTTACCCACCTCAAAACCAAAGTCTTTAAATGTCATTTGATTAAGCGATTTAGCTGCCACCTTTAAGGCACCTTGACCGCTGATCACTCCGTGATCCGCATGGGCCAATACATTGCCACTCATTAACGCTGTGCATAGGGTGAATACTGACAATAATTTTTTCATCGTTTTCTCCAAATTTGCCAATTATTGTTTTAAACCAATGACTTCATATTGTCCTTTTACCTGTAACTGAACGGCAATAGGCTTATCTGTCTTGTTTTTCCAATACCAACCATGTGACCCCGCGAAAGGCGCAGTAAAGCTCCCTTTCATTTCATTTGATGTCGCTATGGTGTAACTCTCAAAATAGCCAGTGGTATCTCCCTCAGGTTCTCCATGGAGGTCAAAATACAAAGCATCGCCATCGGTCATCCATTCGTAGGTCATTTTGGCATACTGCGGCATGGCAAATTTATATTCGACACCGCGCCCCGCCGGAACCAACACTTCAATGGTTTGAAACTCCGTATTATTTGCTTGGGTTCCCATCACCGCAGCAGCACCATCCGCTTCTGCGGCCTGTGCAATTGAGGTTAATCCCAGCTTTTGACCTACGCCTGTAGGATCGATGTTGTACTCGGCTGGCAGAATAAAAGTGACCAGCGCAATGGCCGCCACTACCGTTGCCGATACGCTCGCTTTGACCAAGATTTTTGAACTTACAGTGTGTTGCATAATCTTCTCTTATAATCGTTTAGTTGACGAAATAGCCTGTGAGCTGATAACCCATCAGCATCACCCCTACACTCATCAGAGCGGTGTTAGTCAGCGTTGAAAATCGTTGAAATGAAGGGAAATGACGCCAGGCATTTATCACAATCAAGATGATGGCCAGCGCAGCAAATTGTCCGATCTCCACCCCAATATTGAATGCTAATAAATTGGTAAATAGGCCTTCCTGTGACAACTGAAACTCCTGTAATTTGGTTGCCAGTCCAAAGCCATGGAACAAACCAAAGACCAACACTGCTATTTTGGTATTGGGTTGCCAATTAAAGCAGCGCTTAAATCCCCCCAAGTTATCAAAACCTTTATAGATCACTGATAAGCCAATAATCGCATCGATAAGATAGGCGTTAACTTGCAAATCGGTCATTACACCAAGCAATAATGTGGTGCTGTGACCTAGGGTAAACATGGTCACATACAACAGCACATCTTTGCTGCGGTACAAAAAGAAGATCACACCCACGAGAAACAATAAGTGGTCGTAGCCCGTGATCATGTGCTTCGCCCCAATGTACAAAAAGGGGATAAATTGCACGCCTTGGTTTTGTTCTAAAAAGGCGCGAGTATTGTCGTCCACCCCATGTGCCATGACATCAATACTCACCAAACCTATTAATCCAACCATCAGCAACAAGCTGATGTTTAATAGCTTATTTGGCATCCGCAATCTCCATTACTTCTACTTCAGTCAAAATCGACTCCTTTTCTTTATGTAAAATGCGATATAACGCTGGAATAACAAACAGCGTTAACAGGGTTGATGAAATAATTCCCCCAATCACAACCGTTGCCAGCGGACGTTGGACTTCTGAACCGATACCGGTATTGAGTGCCATTGGAATAAACCCGAGTGATGCCACTAAAGCCGTGGTTAACACTGGACGAAGCCTTGTTAGTGCCCCCTCAAAAATTGCCCTATCGAGTCCCATACCTTCTTTACGTAATTCGCGAATAAATGACACCATGACAAGACCATTTAAAATCGCGATACCAGAGAGGGCGATAAAGCCCACTGCGGCTGAGATAGAAAAGGGAATGTCCCGTAACAATAATGCGGCAATTCCGCCCGTCAGGGCTAAGGGGACGCCAGTAAAGATAATCATCGCATCCTTGAAGGAGCTAAGGGCGAGGATCAATAAACCGACAATCATCAACAGGGTCACAGGCACAACAATACTCAAGCGATGCGATGCCGATTGTAATTTTTGATAGGTGCCTCCGTACTCCACCCAGTAACCTGCGGGAATATCCACTCTTTCCCCGATAACGTTTTGAATATCAGCGACAAAGCTACCTAAATCCCGTCCACGTACGTTGGCGGTGACCACCATGCGACGTTTCCCATTTTCACGGTTAATCTGGTTAGCACCAGAAACCAATTCCAAGGACGCTAATTCCTGAAGTGGGATGCTATGCCCGTCGGGTAAGGAAATCGGTAAATAACGTAAGCCGTCCAGATTTTGCCTACGTGATTCACCCAGACGTACAACAATGTCTGAGCGAATATCTCCTTCATAGAATTTACTCGCCACAGTGCCGCCCATTGCGGTTGCCACTTGAGACTGCAACTCGGCCATACTTAAGCCATGTTGCATCAGCTGTTGACGTTTCGGAATGATATTCAGCATAGGCAAACCTGTTGTCTGCTCCACTTGCACATCGGCAATGCCATCGACCTGAGCGATAGCTGCCTCGATTTGTGCACCAAGCGAAGTGAGCGTATCGAAATCATCACCAAACACCTTAATTGCAAGCTCCGCCCGGACCCCTGCAAGCAGCTCATTAAAGCGCATTTGAATAGGCTGTAAGAACTCATAGCGGTTGCCAGGGATAGGTTCCACCATCGCCGCCAACTCTTCTACAATTTGCTCCTTCGATTTATTGGGATTTGGCCACTGCTCACGAGGTTTTAGGATAATAAAGTTATCAGCCACACTCGGAGGCACTGCATCGGTCGCCACATCCGCAGTACCAATTTTGGCAAATACCCTTTCAACTTCAGGCATTTGCTTAATTTTATCTTCTAGAGTTTCTTGCAGGGCAATCGCCTGACTCAGTGAGGTGCCAGGAATACGTAGGGCATGCATTGCAATATCCCCCTCATCCAAATTAGGGGCAAATTCACTGCCTAATTTCGTCGCTTGGTAACCAAAAACGGCGACCAACAACGTGGCAGCAATCACCACGACCCAGCGACCTTGAATTACCCTGTTTAACGCAGGGCGATACAAGGCGCCTGCACCACGGATAAGCGGGCTATGCTTCTCCTTCACTGGTTTCTTAAACAGCAAGGCAATGGTTGCTGGCACAAAAGTCACCGACAGCAACATGGCACTTAACAACGCAATCACTACCGTAATCGCCATCGGGTGGAACATTTTGCCTTCTACACCTTCTAGTGCAAAAATCGGCAAATACACGGCGGTAATGATAAATACACCAAATAGTGCGGGGCGAATGACCTCACGGGTAGCTTCAAACACGAGCTCTAGACGTTCTTTTAACGGTAAAGGATCGTCTCCTGCCTGACTTAACCGTCTCAAGCAGTTTTCAACAATAATGATCGCGCCATCGACTAACAAACCAAAGTCCAGAGCGCCTAAACTCATCAGGTTCGCGCTAACGCGGGTTTGTACCATGCCGGTAATCGTCATTAACATAGCAAAGGGGATCACCAGTGCAGTTAAAAATGCAGCCCTAAAATTCCCAAGCAGTACAAACAACACCACAATGACCAGTAGTGCGCCTTCTAATAGATTGGTCTGCACCGTTTGTAGGGTTTTATCCACTAACTTAGTGCGATCATAAACTGCTGTGGCGACAATCCCTTCCGGCAGGGTCGCGTTGATTTCTTTGAGTTTCTCACCTACAGCATGGGCAACGGTGCGGCTATTCTCACCAATCAACATAAACACGGTACTCATGACCACTTCGCGGCCATTTTGAGTCGCAGCACCGTTGCGTAGCCCCTGACCATTTTCAATATCGGCCACATCTTTAATGGTCAGCGCACTGCCTTGCGTTGATTTGAGTGGGATATTGCCAATGGCCACAATGTCTTCGGCTTGGCCTGGCATTCTCAGTAACCACTGAGCACCGTTTTGCTCAATAAAACCTGCGCCTTGGTTCTGATTATTCTTGGCTATGGCATCGACAACATCGGCTTGGGTTAAACCAAAGGCGAGCAGTTTTTCCGGTTTGAAAGCGACCAAAATCTCACGCTCAAAGCCGCCGATAGGGTTAACTTCAACCACCCCTGGCACACGCATGAGCTGCGGCCTAATTGTCCAATCATGTACCGTGCGTAAATCCATTGGCGTGATAGGCGTTCCATCGGCATGGGTAGCATCTGGCAATGCATCCACGGTAAACATAAAGATTTCACCTAAGCCAGTCGCAATAGGGCCAAGCTGTGGTTCAAGCCCAAGCGGCAGCTCGGAACGTGCCGCCGATAAACGCTCATTGACTAACTGACGGGCAAAATAGACATCCGTCTCATCACTGAAAATGGCCACCACCTGTGATAAGCCATAGCGCGATACCGAGCGGGTGTAGGTTAACCCAGGCAAGCCTGCTAATGCGGTTTCCAAAGGGAAGGTCACACGCTGCTCGATTTCAAGTGGCGTGTATCCCGGCGCTTCGGTATTAATCATCACCTGCACATTGGTGATATCCGGTACGGCATCGATGGGTAATTTAGTGAAATTCCATAGCCCTAATCCCGCAACGGCGATTACCATCACTAACACTAAGAATTTGCGCTTTATCGAAAAGCGTAAAATCGATTCCAACATGACTCGAACTCCTAGTGATCGTGTGATGCGCCAGACTTTTCAATGTCGGCTTTTAAGATGTAGCTATTATCGGTCACGTATTCAGTACCAGGCTTTAAGCCACCAAGCACTTCGACCCACTCACCGTCTTGACGGCCAAGCTCCAGCATACGGACTTCGTACTGCTCTCCGACCTTAGCAAAGACGACGGTAAAATCACGAAACCCTTGTAATCCGACTCTTTTAACCGCCAATGGCACCTCAATGGTTGCGACTTCAATACTGGCATTTACAAAACTGCCCGCAGTCAAAACCCCGTTAGGATCGGCAAGTTTGACCCACGCAATACGGGCTTGATCGTCACGAACCTCTGGTTCAATAAAGCTAATGGAACCTTGATAGGTTTCCTCCACACCCTCGACGTTGATAGTGACAGGTGCACCTAAGATGACGCTTTGATAATCAATGGGGTACACAGCAAGCTTAGCGATATAGTGACTGTTATCGGTCAGTGTCAACAACTGACGCCCTAGGGTTTGTTCTCCATTGTTGGCGAACAATGCTGACACCACGCCATCGGACGGCGCTTTAATTTGATAGGGTTTTAAGCTCTCATTACTTTCTACAGTCAAAAGGGTTTGCCCCTTTTTCACCCTGTCACCCAGTCCAACATGTAACCGGGTAATTTCGCCGTCAAAACGTGCCGCAATTGCACGTTGCGTCCCGACGGGTAGCGCCAATGTGCCATAGGCTGGGATGGTTTGATGCAATGTGGCAGGGCCTGCAAAACCAGAGTGAATCTCCATCGCACTGGCAACAGCCTGCTCGATAGTGGTACGGCCTTCAAAGTTGTCATACTGCCAACGGTATGTTTTACCTTGGTATTTCGCCTCAATGGTGACGATAAACGAATGGGGTTCATAGATCTCCATATCACCACGGAGAAAATCACCCTGCGCATTAAAGCGAATGTCATCCACCACATTGCCTAAACGGGTCAATTTCACACTCAAATCGACGGTCTTAGGATCGAGCGGTTTCCCCTCAAAGCTCGTCCAAACACGGAACTCAGGGGGAACGCCCGTTTCAAAAATGGCGAGCTCTAGTGCAAAATCGCCCTCACGCAGCATACGTCCACGATGCGGCCCTTTTTCGGGTTCAGCTTGCTCGGCAACGGGCGCTGAGGATGCCATTAAAGGTGTTGAAGCGACGGCATTAATACCCAGACTGAGCAGTATCGCCAAACTCAATGACGAAAAGGTGTTGTTATTCTTCATAGGTAATCTCACTGAGAAATGGATGTGCCCGTTAGGCGTTGAATTTCAATGTGTTGTAAATGCAAACTTTCAAAGGCATCCAGCAACTGATATTGAGCACTGAGTAATTCCCGATACACGTCATTGTATTGGTTGTAGCTGAGCAGACCTTTATCAAAGGCATTGCTTGCCTCAGACAGAGCTTTTTCAAGGGTTGGCACTATGTCACTGCGCACTGTATCGATAACATGTGCAGAATGTGCCATTTCCTGTAACAGCACATACAACTGGGCATCCTGAGCCTGCATTAATGCGTTTTGCTCATTGGCGAGTACATCTTGCTGTGCTTGTAAGGCGGCTATGGTTCCCGCATTACGGTCACTTGAACCCCAAGGGATAGAAATACCCGCGACTAAGCCAAAATCATCACTCGCCTCATAGCGCCTCACGCCAGCGGTCACTTGCCACTGCGGCTTAGCTTCTATTCGTGCGAGCTCCATTTGCGATTGAGCAATGCGTTGCGCAGTCGCAAACTGTTGAAAACGAGGATGCTTTTTTAACAAGTTAAGCTGACTGTCAACTGATGGCACAGCAGGCATATCAAGCAGATTGCCGTTGAAACGATAGGATGCCTTAGGCTTTCCCCACTGTGATGCCAATTGATATTGGCTGGCTTTGAGTTCATGCTCGATATCTTCGACGGCCAAGCCACGACGGATAAGCTCAGCCTTTGCCAACTGTGTTTCAACCGCAGAACTCTTTCCCGCTTGCACACGTTTAGCAACGGTTTTGACAACCTCTTTTGCCTGCTTTTCTGCTATCAGATTGAGCTTGAGGCGTTCTTGCTTCACTAACAAATCAATAAAATGTTTAGCCACCTGTGAAGACAAATCCAAGGCTTTGATTTGTTTTTCTATATCTAATTGAGTGGCCTCTGTTTTAGCCGTGTTAACACGACTATCAATCAAATCTTGTTGCAGTAACCATGAAAAACTGAGCGTAGATTGCATACTTTTCAGAGCACTGTGTTCACCAGTACCCAGAGCATCCTCAATCATTAAACCTATTTCAGGCCGCTCACCGACACTTGCCTGCTGTATTCGCCCTTCCATCACGCGCTGCTGCGAGTTGAAAATCTGTAATTCTGGGTGTTGCTGAAGTGTCAAAGTCACAGCATCGGCTAAGGTGAGTGTTTGTGGCGCTTCATTCGATACCGCAACGGCAGGGAATACTAAACACATTCCTAGCACAATGGAGGAAAACCGATAGCCAATCGGTTTTTTAGTTCTGACGTTAAAAAGCAAGTCTCTCATTCCCAATCCTTAATTAATGGGTGAAGAAGGTTTCGATAATGTGGTGAAGGCTATCGACAGTTGAAGCGGTTAAAAGTGGGACGATGGCTAAGAATAACAACGTTAAACCGATCGCCAATCGGGAAGACGTTAACCTAGGTTGAATCAGTCGCTGTACTCGAACACTGGTTTGATCGTTACCGAAATAACTTGTCTGTAAACCATCACAACCAAGAGTTACGCTTCGCTGCATTCGAGCTACATTTATCAAGGCTTGAGCGACATCTAGATTGTCATGCTCAGTGGTCACAGCATGATCTGCAAGCTGTTCAGTCAACAGGGTAAAATGTCCGATTAAATTGCGTTTGGCCGCTTTCGGATAAAAACCAGCAAATGCAGCAAAGATGACTTTAAATAAAGGGTCTCGAGCCACGACATGCGCCATTTCATGTCGAACAATAATATCGAGTTGCTGTTCTGTAACCTTTTCTTGCAATCCTGTGGTCAGGTAAATCTTAGGGGACACTAGACCTGTGGTGAAGGCCGCAGGAATTGCTTGTGCTAACGAATAATAGCGCTGCTGAGTTATAGTCACCTGAGGTTGGATCTCTGATAATCCAATCAGAGATGCCATTGTTGATGATTGCTTTTTACGTACATAAATGGTCGAGATCATCGACCATATCAAATAACCGAAGGCCGACAACAAGGTAAAAGCATGCCAACTGCTGAAGCTAAAGATGTCGACGTGATGCCAATGAGCGAATTCATTTAACCAAGCAGTAGAAAACAACTCTTGCTGCCTTGGCCAGAAAAAGGCAGCACAGCTTATGGCTACCCACCAAGGTACAGTAACCAAAGCCCATAGGATAACTTTACGTAACCTAAAAGTAAGATGCTCGAATCTTGGCAAAGTTAATCGTAGGGCGTTCGAGATGCACGCAACACTGATAGCAAATGCCAGCACTGCAACACTCAATAAATTTAGTGCTATCGCTAAATCGCCAACAAACATAACCCTAATTATCCTTTCCGAAGTTTACGTTGTTCTTCAATTAAATGTTCTAGCATATCGAGTTGGGCATCATTCAGATTAGCTGATGCGGAACTAAATGCCGCAATGAGACTATGCTCACCTTCTTCGACAAAGTCGCTAGTGATATTGGTAATAAGTGTAGCGATCAACGCTTCTCGGTCCACTTTTGCCCTGTAAAAATAGGCATGTCCTTGCTTGGTTCGACTCAGCAATCCTTTTTTAAATAAGCGTTCTAAAGTGCTCTGAATGGTATTAAGAGAGTTCCCTCTAGAGACACCAAGCACAGCATGTACTTGCTTTGCATCAGCTTCAGATTCTGTCCACAGATGCTGCAAAACCTGTTTTTCTAGTTCACCTAACTGCATAACACTTTTCTCTTTCCATAATGAACGATATAGTGACAGAATAAAAACCGATAGGCAATCGGTTTTTCTATTCAAGGAGAGGACACTATGGGCTGGTTAATTACGAAGTATCTGATCACAGCTGCTATAGTCGTCGCCGCTTCTGAGCTTGCTAAGTGCAGCGATAAACTAGGAGCGCTCATCGTCGCGCTACCATTAGTCACTATTTTGGCAATGATTTGGCTCTATGTTGAAAAACAGCCAATGGAGAAAATAGCAAACCACGCGTGGTACACATTTTGGTATGTTGTACCGACTTTGCCTATGTTTTTGATCTTTCCCTCTTTATTGCAGCGCTTTGATTTTTGGCCATCCTTACTCATTGGTGTAGTGATAACCGTACTTTGCTTTGGGCTGTTTGCACTGCTCGTAAAATTATTTGGGATAAATTTAATCTGAAAGCACAGTATTCTTAATGAGAGGGGCACTCTTTCAGATTACTAAAATTTGGTCAATCAACGATTATTTATTATGACTTTTTGAAGGCGGCTAAATCGCTTTGGGGCAATACTAAAAACCCATTGTAGCTTTCAAAAAGGCACTTTTGACTGAAGGGTTTCTTTGAGCCATCGACCAGCTTGTCCAAGTGCTAAAGCGCGGTGCCATTGTAG
>NZ_JAJAEF010000042.1:0-20462 GCF_020447145.1 Shewanella sp. SR1
GTTGGATGGTAAACGGGAAAGGGCTTATCCAAGAGTCCTTAAAATGAGCAAAAACAAGTTTCCGGTTAGACCAAATAAAAATGCCGTTCACTCTTAAGTGAACGGCATTAACCGACGAGGTGGCTTTTTAACTCGAATGTAACCTTTAAGGCATCATAGGAGGTTGGTCTGCGCCTTCTTTCTCAATCTCAACTGGCATCATGTGTTCACGATTGATACCCAGTTTAATGGCCAAGAAACTCGCCACATAGATAGAAGAATACGTACCCACAAAAATACCCATCAGCAATGCAGTCGCAAAGCCATGGATCATAGTGCCGCCCTTAAGGAACAAGGCTACGACCACCACTAAGGTTGTACCTGTAGTAATGATTGTACGGCTCATGGTTTGAGTAATGGAAACGTTAACCACTTCTTCAGGGTCGCTTTTACGCATCTTAAGGAAGTTTTCACGGATACGGTCAAATACCACGATAGTATCGTTGAGTGAGTAACCCACAACCGTCAATAGACCCGCCAGTACGGTCAAGTCGAATTCCAATTGGAATACCGAAAACACACCTAAAGTCACGATCACGTCGTGCGCCAGTGCCGCCACTGAACCAAATGCTAGGCGCCATTCAAAACGGAATGACACGTAGATCATGATACAGATAAGCGCAACTAATACTGCTAAACCGCCTTGCTCAGCCAGTTCTTTACCCACTTGTGGGCCAACGAACTCAACACGCTTCTGCTGAACTTGTGGATCAACTTTCTGCGCAGCTTCCATGACAGACTTAACTTGCACGTCACTCTTAACGCCTTCTTTCACCTGTAAACGTACTAATACGTCACGGCTAGAACCGAAGTTTTGCACAATGGCGCCTTCAGAATCAGGCGTCGTCAGTTGCACCCGCAGAGCGTTTAAATCGACCGGATTAGTGAACTCCATTTCAACGACGGTACCGCCAGTGAAATCAAGACCCCAGTTGATGCCATTGGTTGCGAGCGAAACCAGCGATCCCAACACCAATACAGCCGACATAATACTGATAGGCAGTGCATGACGGAGGAAGTTTACCGTATGTTTTAAAGATAAAATTTCAAGCATTGTCACTTCCCCTTAGATAGACAGAGTCTTCACGCGCTTACCACCCCAAATCGCGTTAACGATTGAGCGAGTACCCACGATTGCGGTAAACATGGAAGTCGCAATACCTATCATCAAGGTCACCGCGAAGCCTTTAACAGCGCCCGTACCTACGGCAAATAGAATCAGCGCCGTTAGGAAAGTGGTGATGTTCGCATCGGCGATAGTGGAGAATGCGTTGCCATAACCTTCATGGATGGCCTGCTGTACGCTACGGCCCGCACGTAATTCTTCACGGATACGCTCATAGATCAGCACGTTACCGTCAACCGCCATACCCACAGTCAACACCATACCGGCAATACCCGGTAGGGTTAACACTGCGCCAGGGATCATGGACATTACGCCCACCACCATGACTAAGTTTGCGGTTAGCGCTATGTTGGCGATAAGACCAAAGCCACGGTAGTAAACCAGCATAAAGAGTAAGACAACTGCCATACCCCAGACCATAGCTTGCACACCGTTTTGAATGTTTTCAGCACCTAAGCTTGGACCAATGGTACGTTCTTCAACAATCGACACTGGGGCAATCAAGGCACCAGCACGCAGTAATAGCGCGAGGTTTTGTGCTTCACCATGGCTTAAGCCAGTGATCACAAAGTTACGGCCTAAACGCGCTTGAATGGTCGCAACAGAAATCACTTCTTGGATTTTCTGCATCTTAACGCTGCCGTCGGCATTGCGCTCACCACTGTCTTTATATTCGATGAACAATGTCGCCATAGGCTTGCCTATGTTGTCTTTGGTCACGTCAGAGAAAATGGTGCCGCCTTTCGCATCAAGGTTGATGCTAACCTGTGGACGACTGTACTGGTCAAAGCTAGGTTGTGCGCCCGTGATATGATCACCGGTCAGCATAACTTCTTTCTTCAATATCACAGTGCCACCTTCGCGGCGCTGGTACACTTCAGAACCCGCAGGTAAACGGCCAGATTGCGCAGCATTAGGATCGGCTTTGTCATCGACCATGTGGAATTCAATCGATGCGGTTGCACCTAAGATTTCCTTGGCGCGAGCGGTATCTTGCACACCTGGCAGTTCAACGATAATGCGCTCGGCGCCTTGACGTTGTACTACAGGCTCAGCCACACCTAACTCGTTTACACGGTTACGAATGGTCGTAATGTTTTGTTGCAGTGCTTCTTCTTTAATCTGCTTAAGGTACACGTCACTCATCACAGCTTGCAGGGCAAAATCTTCGCCACGGCTAGCATCAGTGAACACCATATCTTTACTGCGAGACTTAAGGAAACGCTCGGCACTCGCGAGACTTTCAGCATCACGGAACTTGATTTCGATACCTGTGGTATTGGTACGAATACCGGCATAACGAATTTTCTCTTCGCGCAGTTGCGAACGGAAATCGGCAACTTTAGCCTCTTCCATCTTGCGAATCGCTTCGCCCATGTCCACTTCCATTAAGAAATGCACACCGCCGCGAAGGTCGAGACCGAGTTTCATTGGGCTGCCGCCCATAGACTCGAGCCATTTAGGCGTCGCTGGGGCTAAGTTGAGCGCCACAGTGAACTTGTCGCCTAAGCTGTCAGCAATTAATTCTTTCGCCAGTAGCTGTTGATCCGCATTTTGCACACGGACCAACAACTGACCTTTTTCAAGCTCAGAGCGCTTTACCGCAATGCCCTTACTGGCTAACAGCTCGTTCACACTGGCTTGGGTTGATGCCGTGACTTCAGCACCTCGAGTCGCCACCACTTGCACCGCGTGATCTTCACCAAAAAGGTTCGGTACGGCATAGAAACAACCTATGGCGATGACGAGCATCACCATAATGTTTTTCCACATTGGGTATTTATTTAACACGCCTGAGCCCTCTTGGCTTACAACGACTGGATAGAGCCCTTAGGCAATACAGCTGCAATATAGTCTTTTTTGATCGTGATTTGAGTCGTGTCGTTTAAGCTCAGTAACACGTAATCGCTTTCGTCGCTGATTTTTGCAATCTTGCCTAAAATCCCGCCACTGGTCAGCACTTCGTCGCCTTTACTGATTGATGACATCAGGTTTTTGTGCTCTTTAACGCGTTTTGATTGCGGACGGAAAATCATGAAATAGAAAATCAGGCCGAAAATTGCCAGCATGAAAATCAATTCCATCGTGCCGCCACCTTGTGGTGCGCCGGCAGCGCTTGCGTATGCATTTGAAATAAACATAGTTTTCTCTTCTTATTAGCAAAAAATCAATCGACTAACTCTGGTACTTCGCGACCTTGACTGGTATAGAAGTCCGCCACAAAGGCGTCTAATGTACCCGTCTCAATCGCACCGCGCAAACCTTCCATTAACATTTGATAGTATCTCAAGTTGTGAATGGTGTTTAAACGCGCACCCAGAATCTCATTACAACGATCTAAGTGGTAAAGGTACGCCCGTGAATAATTTTTACAGGTATAACAATCACACTTAGTATCAAGTGGTGACGTGTCATCTCTATGACGCGCATTGCGTATTTTGATCACACCTTCACTCGTAAACAGATGACCGTTGCGGGCATTACGGGTTGGCATCACACAGTCAAACATGTCAACACCACGACGTACACCTTCAACTAAATCTTCTGGTTTACCGACCCCCATCAGATAGCGAGGCTTGTCTGCAGGAATTTGCGGGCAAATATGCTCAAGAATGCGATGCATATCTGCTTTAGGCTCACCTACGGCCAAACCACCGACGGCATAACCGTCGAAACCTATATCGACTAAGCCTTTTAAGCTTTCGTCGCGTAAATCTTCATACACACCGCCCTGAATAATACCGAACAGAGAGTTAGGGTTCTCTAAACGGTCAAATTCATCACGTGAACGTCTCGCCCAACGCAGAGACATCTGCATTGACTTACGTGCTTCGTCTTCAGTGGCGGGATATGGCGTACATTCGTCAAAAATCATCACCACATCACTGCCCAATGCATCTTGGATTTGCATTGATTTTTCAGGATCTAAGAAGATTTTCTCGCCATTAATTGGCGAACGGAAATGCACACCTTCTTCGGTGATCTTACGGATATCGCCAAGACTAAATACTTGGAAACCACCCGAATCAGTTAAAATCGGACGCTGCCAGTTCATAAAATCATGCAAGTCACCGTGCTTACGCATGATTTCTTCGCCTGGGCGCAACCATAAATGGAACGTGTTACCGAGCAGAATGTCTGCGCCTGTGGCACGTACTTCCTCTGGCGTCATACCTTTAACTGTGCCGTAGGTTCCCACAGGCATAAATGCTGGGGTTTCTACTGTGCCACGGTCAAAAATCAACCGACCACGGCGCGCACGGCCGTCGGTAGTATCTAATTCAAATTTCATAATTCACCTCGCCAGATAAACAGTCTGACTACATTTTTAATGGCTAATGCCATTTTGATTAACAATAGAGATGGGGACAGCGTTAAAAGGTTCAACCTTTTGACGAAAAAAAGTTGCCGCCCATACTTACTTTGGGCGGCTATTTTAAAACAAAATCTTGGTCTAGTGGGCTTTTTTCGTCACAAACATGGCATCGCCATAGCTAAAGAAGCGATATTTCTGCGCGATAGCATGTTGATACGCCGCCATAACATGATCAAAACCCGCAAATGCACTGACTAACATGATGAGGGTCGATTCAGGGAGGTGGAAGTTCGTCACCATGGCATCAACCACTTGGAATTGATAACCGGGATAAATAAAGATGTCGGTATCACCGCTAAAGGCTTTGAGTTCACCTTGGCTGGCGCGTGCCGCACTTTCTAAGGAACGTACAGATGTTGTACCAACAGCCACGACGCGTTTACCCGCCGCTTTGGTTTGCGCGATTAAATCGACCACATCCTGCGGCACATTGGCCCACTCAGAATGCATCTTGTGCTCAAGAATGGTATCAACACGCACCGGTTGAAACGTTCCCGCGCCCACATGCAAAGTCACAAATGCGATATTCACACCCTTGGCTTTTAATGCATCGAGCATGGCATCGTCAAAATGTAATCCCGCCGTTGGCGCAGCAACGGCACCTGGATTTTGGTTATACACAGTTTGATAGCGCTCTTTGTCAGCATCTTCATCGGGTCTGTCGATATAAGGCGGTAGCGGCATATGCCCTACGGCTTCGAGCACCTCTAGAATGGTCAACTCGGATAACAGCTCAAGTTCAAACAAGGTATCGTGACGGGCGACCATCTTCATTTGATAGCCACCGTCGAGCAGAATTAACGAATCGACTTTCGGGGATTTAGAGCTGCGAACATGGGCGAGGATGCGCTTATCATCGAGCATACGCTCAACTAAGATTTCTAACTTGCCGCCGCTGGCCTTTTGGCCAAACATACGCGCGGGGATCACTCGGGTATTGTTGAACACCATTAAATCGCCGGGATTAATCATCCCCAGCAGATCGGTAAACTGTTTGTCGCCTAACTCGCCAGAATTGCCGTCTAAGGTTAACAGACGTGATGCATTACGCTGCGCCATAGGATAACGAGCGATCAGCTCATCGGGGAGATCGAAAGAAAAGTCTGCAACGCGCATGATAGGCCTCTAGGTAGCTTAGAACGGCGGCTAGTCTATGGTTAGAGGCCAAGAATATCAAGATTACTTATTGCCAGCGTCCACTTCTTGCTCAGGATCCACAGGATTGACGCCATCTTGGGGCTGATTGTCATCGGCATCGAATTTAAGCCGTGAACGGCTGAAATCATCCATGCTAAAACGGTGTTGTTCAAAGGGGATTTCTACCAGCACTTTTTTGCGCTTCGGCTGCTCGTCTCTACCAAGCATTTTGTTGAACCAGTTCCACATCATCCATGATCCTAAAAAAGGTTATTGATTTTATTTCACTTTCTCTCATATTGATGGCTAGAACAGCGTTAACGCTGACGAGGATTATTCGCGGTGAACAAACACCCGCAATCAATAAAAAGTGAAAAAATACTGCATTTTTGGCTTCCGCGCTTTCCTAAGCGCGCTTGTGCATGATACCGTGAACCAACGTGGTTAACCAAGCGCAAAATAATGAACTTTCTTACACACTTACATCTCGCCGACATCAGTAAAACACACCTTGCCGCCAATGTGGCGGGTAACTATATTCAAGCGCCAGTTGCACAAGCTCCAATTGAGTTACGCCAAGCGTTATGGCTAAACCAAGAGATTAATACCCTCTGCGCCAGCCACGAACTCACAATTGAATTAATGGAAGCTTTCCCTGCGCCCTTAAGAAGCATAGCAGCAGAACTCATGGCCGTGAGTTTCGATCACTATTTAGCTTATTATTGGGAAGAATATCATCACCAACCCTTGGATGAATTCAGCAGCAAGGCCTATGACGCGTTAGATACTTTCGCCGCCCAAGGGGTAGACCCATACCATCCAGAGGCACTTGCTAAACTCTTGCCCGCCATGCGTAGCGCTGATTGGCTAGGCAGCTACACCACGGAAAAAGGCTTACAACACGCCTTAGCACAAGTGGCAAAACAGCATCCGCAAGCCGCACTGTTTAAAGATGCCCATAAAGTCGTCAATAAAATGCAGATCGAAATCGAAACCGCGTTCCGCACTTTTTATCCGCAGCTGATGGCTTATACCCGTATTTGGAGCCGTAAGACGCCTGCTGAATATTTGCCCTCCCCCCTCTCGCAATAAGCGAGCATGAGATTATGCTGTGTGCCTGCGTAAATTTTGCTAGTATGGCCGCGCAAAAATGAGGACAAGATGCAGATATTTGATTACCAGCCCCCAGCAGTTCCTTGGCTAGACATACGCTATAAAGATAGAGATCTGATTATCATCAATAAACCTTCGGGATTATTGTCTAATCCGGGTCGAGCTGCTCACACCTTCGATTGCGCGTTAACCCGCTTACAAAGCCTTTATCCAGAAACTATTTTAGTGCATAGGCTCGACTGCGCGACCTCGGGCATTATGGTGTTCGCCCGTAATAAAAAAGCGGAGTCGCATTTAAAAACGCAGTTTCAAGATAGACAGAGTAAGAAAGTCTATATTGCCGAAGTGATGGGACATGTGCAGCAGGAACAGGGCATTATTGACCTCGCGATAGTGCCAGACACTGAACATCCGCCCTATCAAAAAACGCTACAGGCGGGAGAGACTGGCGGCAAAAGCGCCCTCACTCACTACCGTGTATTAGAGCGCCGAGAAAACAGCACCTTAGTCGAGCTTTCGCCAGAAACAGGCCGCACCCATCAATTGCGTGTGCATATGCTTGCCCTAGGGCATGCGATTTTAGGCGATGAGTTTTACGGTGATGCCGAGGTTATCAAAGCCAAACCGCGTTTATGCTTACATGCACAAAGCTTAAGTCTGACTCATCCGTATTCGGCTAAACCGCTCTTTTTTAGCAGTAAACATCCCTTTAGCGAATAACTCAATCCAATGGCTGCAATCCCATAAAAGCAAAAGGTCGCGACTTAGCACTGAGCTAAAATGCGACCTTAGTTATTTACGGATTCGACTGTAGCCTTTTAAGCGACGCGCATGCCTTGAGCAAAATCGGCATCGGCGGCTAATTTATCCGCTTGGAAATAACAGCCCTGCTCATTACAAAATTGTAATTGCTGTGACTGTGTCACGATAAAGAATTCACCGAAGAAATTACCGCCAACATCTTCCAGCTTATGGCCTTCAGCGGTTTGCGACATATAGACTTCATCTAAACTATGGCAGCCATCGCTAAACCAAGTTTCTAAAAAATATTTTTCGTCTTCTTTATAGAGGGTAATTTTATCACCCAATAAAGGACGCCCATCTAACCAACGACCTATAATTTCACGATTTTGCATATCTGTCTCCCGCCAATGAAGGCGACGGCGTTTTTCAATCCCAGACATCCTGATATCCTTATGCAATACCCAATCACCTAAAGTGAATGTCAGTTGTGGTAGTACATTAAGCATAGAACCCATTTAACGCTTTACTCCCCACTACAGCAAATTACTTCAAACCGCCCGTCAAATGTAACTTTATGGTTAATTTAAATTTGCTAAATGTTTAAAATATAAAAGATAAATACCTTTGACTAATTAATCGGCAGTGTAGCTCAATCTACAAATAAAAACGCGATCTTTATCACTATTTACTTATCGCTAAAGTAAAGGCAGCTAAAAGACTTATCTAGCGAGCTGAATGAGCTTGTTACATCTTTTATTGCCAATTTAAATGGGGTTTCTGATATAACCCATAAGTGAATTACCGTACAAATAAGACCAAGTGATATTTCAATATCCCTACAAAACAAAAATAAAGCAGGAAGCGCTATGCATAACATTCATCGTCGTAATTTTCTTAAGGCCGCAGGTGCCGCCACCGCAGGACTCGTTACTGCCAATATTGCTCTCAATGCCTACGCCAGTAGCGTCGCCCCTAAACCGCAAGCCGGTAAATCCGTTATCGGACTCATAGCACCTAAGATGGACGTGGTTCGAGTCGGCTTTATCGGTGTTGGTGAGCGGGGTTTTAGCCATGTCGAGCAATTCTGTCATTTAGAAGGCGTTGAACTCAAAGCCATTTGTGATACCCATCAAGCGGTACTCGACAGAGCCGTAGATCATATCGTTAAACAGAATCGGCCCAAACCGGCTGTCTATACTGGTAATGATCTGAGCTATCGTGATCTGCTGAGCCGTGATGATATCGATATTGTGATTATTTCGACCCCGTGGGAATGGCACGCGCCTATGGCAATCGAAACCATGGAGAGCGGCAAACATGCCTTTGTTGAGGTGCCAATGGCGCTCACGGTTGAGGAGTGCTGGCAAGTTGTCGATACCGCTGAGCGCACTCAGAAAAACTGCATGATGATGGAGAACGTCAACTACGGCCGCGAAGAACTGATGGTGCTCAACATGGTGCGCCAAGGCGTGTTTGGAGAGTTACTCCACGGCGAAGCCGCTTATATCCATGAGCTACGCTGGCAGATGAAGGAGATCGATCATAAGACAGGCTCATGGCGGACTTACTGGCATACCAAACGTAACGGCAACTTATACCCAACCCACGGTTTAGGGCCAGTCTCCCAGTATATGAACATTAACCGCGGTGACCGATTCGATTATCTGACCTCGATGAGTTCCCCCGCCCTTGGCCGTGCGCTCTATGCTAAACGTGAATTCCCCGCCGATCATGAGCGTAATCAACTCAAGTACATCAATGGGGATATCAACACTAGCCTGATTAAAACCGTTAAGGGCCGAACCATCATGGTCCAGCATGACACGACGACCCCAAGACCTTACAGTCGCCATAATTTGATCCAAGGGACGAATGGCGTGTTTGCCGGCTTTCCGAACCGGATCGCCGTCGAAAATGGGGGCTTTGGTCAAAGTTACCACGAGTGGGATATGGATATGCAAAAGTGGTACGACAAATACGATCACCCACTGTGGCAGCGCATAGGAAAAGAGGCTGAAATTAACGGCGGCCACGGCGGCATGGACTTTGTGATGCTATGGCGCATGATTTATTGCCTACGCAATGGCGAGGCTTTAGATCAGGATGTATACGATGGCGCGTCTTGGTCGGTGGTGAATATTTTAAGTGAACATTCACTCAATGATCGCAGTAACTCTGTCACCTTCCCTGATTTTACCCGCGGCGCGTGGCAAACCGCCAAACCATTAGGGATTATCGGCGCTTAAGCTGCGGCTTTCGCCAAGTTCACTATTTGGCACCGCCACCATAAGGATAAGTGCCTCGGCCTTATCCTTTTTCTTATTCAATTAAGCCTTGAGATGACCCGCGCCATTAGCAACAAGCCATCTGCCATAAGCACTTAGCGGTAAGAAACTCGCGACAATAAATTCACCATAAGAAACTCACTATAAGCGCTAGTAGTAGCCGATTTCTCTGATTTTCAATGAAAAGTCGCCACTTTGCTGGGCACCAATCACTAACCCTAAGCTGCACAACTGACTCAATACCATATTCGGACGGGAAATGGGTTTACCCCGACATTGGGGCTTGAAATCACTGAAGGGAATTTCAATCCGCTGCCAATTCAATACTCTGGCACTACTCACACCAAAGGTTTGATGAGTTGACGTGGGCATAGGCGCTTGATATACCGTACTTTGCGGTGTGTCGACATCCTTTAAATTCACTTTATAGTCTTTAGTTCGGTCGCCATCAAGTTCGAGGTAAATCCCAGTAAATTCACTGACATCTATGGGGCTAAACTCACAACGCACTGAGGCAAACCCACCGCCATTTGCCAGCGACACATGGCCACTAAACTCACCATAACCTAAAGGTGAAACCGTCATTTTACTGCGGGACAAACCGCCCATCACAGTGTCATTTATTCCATACCAGGGCTTTGCAGCATCTAACACGCTAAAATCAAAAAAGATCATAACGACTCCCATAAAAAAAGCAGCCACCTAAGTGACTGCTTCCATAATACTTTTCTATACGAATAACAGCACTCGTTAACTCAGTTTAGCTTTATTCTCAGCGGCTTCACAAGCGGCAGCGGTAAAGATAACGTCAGTTGAGCTGTTCAGTGCAGTTTCGGCTGCATCTTGAACCACACCAATAATAAAGCCAACAGCAACCACTTGCATGGCAACATCGTTAGAAATACCAAACAAGCTACAAGCCAGTGGGATCAATAATAATGAACCACCCGCCACACCCGATGCGCCGCAAGCTGAAACAGCAGCAACAACACTCAGTAACAATGCGGTCAGTAAATCGACTTGAATGCCTAAGGTATGCGCCGCAGCTAAGGTCAATACGGTAATAGTGATCGCCGCGCCGCCCATGTTGATGGTGGCACCTAAGGGAATAGAAACGGAATAAGTGTCTTCATGCAGCTTTAACTTTTCACACAGCGCCATATTCACCGGAATGTTTGCCGCGCTCGAGCGAGTAAAAAACGCCGTCACACCACTTTCACGCAAGCATTGAAATACCAGCGGATACGGATTACGTTTAATCTTCACGTACACAATCAATGGATTAACGACTAAAGCAATAATAGCCATCGCACCTAATAGCACGGCCAATAACTGGGCATAGCCTGCAATCGCCGCAAAACCAGTTTCGGCAAATGTCGCCGCAACGAGACCAAAAATACCGATAGGCGCTAAACGGATAATAAAGCGCACCATTTGTGAAATACCGTGGCTCATATCGGCAAACACTTGTTTAGTCGAATCGGTAGCGTGATGTAAAGCTAAACCTAAGCCCACACCCCAAGCGAGAATACCAATATAGTTGCCCGTCATTAACGCATTGACTGGGTTATCAACCAGTTTGAATAACAAGGTATGGATGACTTCACCAATGCCCTGTGGTGGGCTGGTGCCTTCCACGCCGGCAACTAAGACTAAATTAGTCGGGAAAATCGAACTCAGGAGCACTGCGGTTAATGCGGCCGCGAAAGTGCCGAATAAGTACAGCACCACAATGGGACGCATATTGGTTTGGGTATTCTTCTTTTGGTTGGCAATCGATGACGCCACTAAGATAAATACTAAGATGGGAGCGATCGCTTTCAATGCCCCAACGAATAAACTGCCTAAGAAGGCGATATCTTTCGCGCTACTCGGTGAAAAACTGGCTAAGACCACACCAGCGATTATCCCCAAAAAGATTTGTATTACTAGACTGCCATTAGCCAACTTAGCTAACAATGATGATTCTTGTTTCATGGTTTAACCTATCGTTATTATATTTCGGTTGAGATCCCCAACGCGCACCTTCGGAAATGAGGCCAATAAGGTTTTTATAGGATGTGACTGGACTTGTCTAGTTTTGCGGGGAAATAAGCTAACTAAATTACCCTAGCCCCGCAAAAAGCATACAAAAAACTAACAAGCGCCAGATTAGCGCTTGTCTAAGGCGAGATCGGCGCCCCGTAACATGGCGTCGATTAACTCGTGGGCATCGAACTTAGTCAGTGCTTCATTTGCCCCTACTTGATGGGCCTGACTCACGCTAATTTCGCTGGATAAAGAAGTGTGCAAAATAATGTAAGCCTTGGCTGTCAGTGGATTATCACGCACTTCAAAAGCCAGTTCGTAACCATCCAGTCCCGGCATCTCGATATCACTCACCAGAATATCTATCGGGTGATGTTCCAGTGCCGCTTGCTCCATCATGATTAGCGCTTCTTTACCGTCGGCGGTCACTCGATAAGGAATGTTAATCATATCAAGGGCGTCGGATAACTGCTTACGTGCCACCTTAGAATCATCCACTAAAAGGATATTCATAGGCTTGAGTTTTTCACGTTGTACGTCGGTCAAAATAGCCCGATTCGCCTTTGGATTATCGGGGAAGATTTTCGACAATAACAATTCAACGTCAAGCAACTGTACCAGTTGGTCCTCAAAACGTGTCACGCCCGTCAAATAGGCATTTTTACCCAAACTAGACGAAGGAGCCTCAATATCACGCCAGTTACATTCGATAATCTTATCAATACCACGCACTAAGAAACCAATGATCATCCGCTGACAATCCGTGATGATGATGTAGCACTTTTCCCGCTCTTCAGGGGCTATTGGCCTATAACCAATCGCCGCCGCCATATCAATGATAGGAATCGTATGGCCGCGGATAGTTGAAGCCCCCAGAATCGTCGGATGAGATTGAGGAATTTTACTGAGACGTGTGTACGGCACCAGCTCACGCACTTTCAACGTGCCTAAGGCAAACACTTGAGTCTGTGATAACCGAAACAGTAGTAATCCCTGTGACTGACTTGCCTTACTTTTCATAATTAGATAGATAACTCACTAAAACCAACCTGCGGATAGCTTAACCTTAACACAGTAAAAATTTGATGACTAAGGTCAAACGAATGAAACTATTATGCCTATTAATGAATAGGTTCGGCTCTAAGTCGCCTAAAAAAGGCTTAGTCTTGTAATGCGTACAAAACGTCAAAGGCGAATTGATCCCAGCCATCGGCAGTAAAGGCGATATCGCGAATACTGCGAACTTGGCTGACAGCGTGTAATGGCGCAGCACCATTGACCATCAAGTAATAAGCCATGATGAGACTAGTGCGATCCTTACCCGAGCGACAATGGATCACCACAGGTAATCCATCGGCTTCACACTGCTGAATAAAAGCTAATGCCTTGGGCAATTGAGCGACACAAATCGCCACATCCCCATCTTGGGGCGGCACATTGCGCGAAAAGGGAATACATTCGTAACGTAAATCGAGCTTTTTAAAGGTGCTAGGCTCGCAGCCTTCGCCCCCATTGACCGACAGGATGGCACCAATACCGGCCTCTTTAAGCGCTTGCAAATCCCAAGGATCTTTATTGGGACCACTGCGCCCTGCGACTTTACCTTCAACTAACCAGAATAAGTGTTGCATAAACCTTACCTACGACAAGTGAGATGACAAGGGACGTCAGAGATAAGCTAAGAATAGCTTGTTTCCAACGACTTAAGATTTTTTACCCCAAAATTCAGCATTGGCAGGCGGTAACTGTTTACGTTTTTTTTTACCCGTACCTTCGGGCTTGGCGACAGGTTTAGCTTGTTCTAACAGTTCGGCTGGCATTTCGTCATCGGCTTCAAAACCGACAATTTGCTCACGCACTAACTTAAGCTTGTTCTTTTTCTCTATCACGCCAAAGTGGTGATAATCCTCATGGGAAATCAAGGTTACAGCTAAGCCAGCTTCACCGGCGCGGCCACTACGGCCAATGCGATGCATATAATCCGCAGGGCTTCTTGGTAAATCAAAGTTGATCACCACAGGCAGTTTATCGATATCGATACCACGGGCGGCAATGTCAGTCGCAATTAACACACTGATCTCACCATTTTTAAACCCATCGAGCACCCGCGTACGCGCACCTTGGGCTTTATCGCCATGGAAGACTTCGGCACTGATCCCACGTTTAGATAACTTTTGCGCTAAATGATTACAGGTATTTTTGGCACTCACAAAAATCAACGCCTGTGACCACTGATGTTCTTTAATCAGATGCGCCAATAATGCGGTTTTCATCGGACGATTAACGGTAATAACCCGTTGATGAATCGTGCTTTCTTGTTCACTTTGGAATTGGTATTCAAGCGGATCATTCAGTAATTTTGCCGTTAATTCACGGACTTCTTCAGGGAATGTTGCTGAGAATAATAAGGTTTGTTTCTTGGCGGGCAACGCGTCGAGCACTTGGGCTAATTCTTCTGTAAAACCAAGGCTTAACATGCGGTCAGCTTCATCGAGCACTAAGGCGCTAACGCGGTTAAGTTTGATGGCATTGCTGGACAACAGATCTAACAAACGACCCGGCGTTGCCACTAATACGTCAGCACCAGCGCGTAGGCTCTGCATTTGCGCATTGACTGACACACCGCCAAACGCGGCGACAATTTTTAGCTTGCCATTCAAATGCGAAGCATAGGACAGAAAGCTGTCTGCGACTTGCTGGGCTAATTCACGGGTGGGTACTAAGACCAAACAACGAACATAAGCGCCTGTCTTATCGTCTGTTTTTGCTTCAACAAGTTGCTGCAACAGCGGCACGGCAAAGGCTGCCGTTTTACCCGAGCCCGTATTGGCGCCGGCTAACACATCACGCCCAGCGAGCACAGCGGGAATCGTCGCCGCCTGTACTGGTGTGGGCGAAACATACGCTAATTCGGTTAGTCGATTTAGCAAAGGTGCAATAATGCCGAGTTGGGCAAAGCTTGCCGCAGAGGAAGAAGCCTGAGTCATAGAAAGTTTAACTGCTCACCAATATCTTAATAGGCGGCTATTCTAGCTTAAATATCGAGGCAGTGCTTGTCAGTTTCCAGCGTTAACAACTGCTGTTTCATCGTAAGCCCGTAGGCGTAACCCGTTAACTTGCCATTTTTGCCTATCACTCTATGGCAAGGCACGATAATCGCAATTGGATTGGCGCCATTGGCCGCGCCCACGGCGCGCACTGCCTTAGGCCGACCGATTTGCTCGGCAATCTGCCCATAACTGCAGCTCTGGCCGTAATCTAAATTGAGCAAGGCTTGCCATACGTCGCGCTGAAATTCAGTGCCCTTGGGCGCGAGTTTTAAATCAAATTCAACCCGCTCACCCGCAAAGTAATCCGCAAGCTGCGCCTGAGTTTCGCGAATATGCGCCTTAGCTTGATTGAGGGCATCCTCACTCACCTTGGCAAGCGCAATCTCAGTGCGATCCGAGCCGACAACCGTTAAATGACTCAGTCCATAAGCATTGGCATTTAACTGCAATATTCCGGCAGGACTGATAAACGTATCCACGGCGCAGGGTTGATATTCTGCAATGCTTGGCGCTTGGCTCAATTGACGAATTGCATGTTTCATAATCTGTCTCTTCGTTTGCTCTTTGTTTGATCTTAATTTGGTACTTAACTGAACTGCTAACTCATCTTTTTAAACTGGCAGTTCAATATGAGGCGGCTTGATGGTTATTGATGCCAAAGCTGAAAGGTTAAGTAACTGCCCCACGGGGCAATTTGTTGACTTAGCTGCTCGCACAATTTGGGATAGCTCACTGCTGCGGCTGCCGTTTCATCTAACTTATTGTTCTTGATATATAAGGCCAATAAATGCTTTTTAACAATCAAATCCGAATGTAAAAACACGTTTGGATCGCCCAAGCCACGAAGCTTGGCATATGCTATCGTCCAAGGACCGATGCCTTTAACGCTAAGCCAATCATCGACACTTGCCTCTGGATGTTCGCAGATAAACGCCGCGAGCGCATTGAGGGCTAATTTACGGGCGCCCGGCATTTTTAGCTCAGTTAAACTCGCCTCACGAATCGCCTCGGGTGTTGGGAATAATCGATACTCGCGGCCATTGAGACTAAAGCGCTCGCCATAGGCTTCAACCAATATATTCAGTAATTTAGTCGCCTGCACGACTGTCACTTGCTGACCTAAGATGGCGCGGCAAACCGCTTCAAATAAAGATCCAGCGCCAGGGATGCGCAATCCCGAAAACGGTGTTAAGCCTAAACTCGGTACCGTACTTAAACCTTGTTCAATCTGCTGCATATCCGCATCGAGATCTAAAATGCGTCGCACCTCAGTGACCAGCAATTGCAACTCATCGACGGCGGAATCTTCGGTCAAAGCAATCGCAAGTTTGAAGCGATTCAGCTTAGGTTCATGGATAATTTGCACTGTGCCGCGCATCTTGCCGATGGCAAAACAGCGACCATATTCGAGCCCGTTATCGTCAGCCTTGGCTTCTGCTGAAACATAGGTTTCATCTGCAATCTGAACTGCATCGCTCGCTTGTGGATGACTCATTTGCGGCGTAAACCACTCCATTCCTGTCACTGCACGTAAGCGATAAAATGCCAGCTGCGATGCCCAATCCAATGGGGGTCGATAGTATTGATATAAGGTTAATCCATAGTGCGGCACAAATTCACCCAAAGTATCAATTTCACCGAATCCTGTTGATGAATCAATAACCTGCTCCTTTGCAGCCTTAGTTAAAGCGGTCTTTCTTAATTGCGTTGGCGTCAATTGTAAGGTTTGCTTAAATGCCTCATTGAAACGGCGAATACTGTTGAAACCCGCCGCCAACGCGACTTGGGTGATAGGTAATTGGGTTTGATGTAGCAGTTGTTTTGCAAACAGTAACTGCCGGTATAAGGCATATTGTTTAGGCGAAGTGCCAAAACCTTCGGTAAAGAGCTTATTGAGATAACGACTACTGATCCCTAATCTGTCAGCCAATTGTGTCACAGTCGACGCTGGCTCTCCCGATGATTTCCCCACTAATGCGCCCGCTTCAATTAAACTAATGGCCCTCGCCAACGTTGTGCCAGTGCCCTTCCACGGATTTGAACCTGGCGCACTGTCGGGCCGACAACGCAAACATGGGCGTAATCCCGCTTGTGCGGCTTTAACGGCCGAATCAAAATAACGCACATTTTGCTCTTTTGGCGCGACGGCAGGGCACACGGTACGGCAATAAATCCCTGTCGTTAATACGCCCACAAAAAACTTACCATCAAAGCGTGGATCGCGGCTCATCCTCGCCTCACGGCAAATGGACGCAGAAAGTAGCCCCGCACTGGACTCCAGTGAATGCACTGAGTCTATTTCATCACGCTTAATCGCACTCTCAGACGCTCTATCTGTACTCATTTTTCATCACGCCCGACAATATTCGCTCACAATTAATTTCTTGTTCATTACTTTACGTAAAACTAGCATGTAGCACTAGCGGAAAACGGAACTCAATCATTTCAATGCTTTTAGGGAATGAAATCCTATATACCCAAGCTACCTGAAGATACGAGTTTCAGAGCGTCTAGGGTGCTTCAATTCAAGGCGCATCAATGACAGAATGTCGGCCACCTTTTGAATTGATGCAACACGGAAGTGGAGTGCCCTAGACGCTCCGTTCCGGCGGCTGATGTTAACCACGGGGTAACGCACTTTATGCCGTGTTGGTTATTTTTAACTTAGTCCACTAGGTCTGCAAATAACCGCAATCGCCATGGATGGCGTGAATGCCATTTATGCAGGAGCAATAAAGGGCCTTGCCTAAAGTGCGTTAAATTCCCGCTGAATCCTGCATCTTCAGGTTGTTTGGGTATATGCTATACGCGACTATTTTTTATCTCACCATAGAGTTAATTCATGTTTAAACGATTTGAATCTTGGGTTGAAGCCCTCCCCGATGATGAACCGACTAAGCCACCCACAGGGGTTTATGCTTTTTGCCGCCACTACACTAAAGGCTACGAACTGCCGCTGATCTTAATGTCAGTGCTGACCGCTATGCTGGCGATGCTTGAAGTGTCCCTGTTCGGATTTATGGGCCAATTAGTGGATTGGCTTGTGAAAAAAAATCCCGAAACCTTATTTCAAGACGAAGGCACGACCTTAATGCTGATGGGGGGTATGGTGCTGATTGTGATGCCAATCTTGGTATTACTGCATGCGCTTATCATGCATCAAACCTTGCTCGGCAATTATCCTATGTCGATCCGTTGGCTCGCGCATCGCTATTTGCTAAAGCAAAGTGTGTCATTTTATCAAGATGATTTTGCCGGCCGAATCGCCACAAAAGTGATGCAAACGTCCTTAGCCGTGCGCGAAACTGTGATGAAGTTGCTCGATGTATTGGTATACATTTTGGTGTATTTCACCTCTATGTTAGTGATGATCGCCAGCGCCGACCTGCGCTTAGTGATACCTATGCTAGTGTGGCTTGCACTGTATGTTGGGCTGCAATGGTACTTTGTGCCTAAGCTGAAAAGTGTCTCTACTGAACAAGCCGATGCGCGCTCAACCATGACAGGCCGTATCGTCGACAGCTATACCAACATCACCACAGTAAAGCTATTCGCCCACACGCAAAAAGAAGCCGAATACGCCAAATCGAGTATGCGGATATTTTTAGACACGGTTTATCGCCAGATGCGCTTAGTCACGGGCATCAGTGTCAGCGTGCAGATCATTAATTATGTGCTCGCATTCAGCATTGCTGCGGTAGCGATTGCTCTATGGACTGACAGCGCGATTACTATCGGCGCCATTGCCATTGCTGTCAGTTTAGCACTGCGCTTAAACGGCATGTCACAGTGGATCATGTGGGAAATCAGTTCGTTATTTGAAAACATCGGCACAGTCACCGATGGGATGAGCACCTTATCGAAAACAACGATCATCCAAGATGAGCCAGACGCCAAGGCGCTGGTCGTCAACCATGGCAAGATTGATTTCAAGCAAGTGTGTTTCCATTACGGCGAGCAGACTGGGGTGATTGAAGATCTGAATCTGAATATTAAGGCAGGTGAAAAAGTTGGCTTAGTTGGGCGTTCTGGCGCGGGTAAGTCGACCTTAGTGAATCTATTAATGCGATTCTACGATGTCGAAAAAGGTCAGATTAATATTGACGATCAAGACATTAAGACGGTTATGCAGGATTCACTACGCTCGCAAATCGGTATGGTGACCCAAGATACATCACTGTTGCACCGTACTATCCGCGAGAATATTCTTTACGGCAATCCAACGGCCAGCGAAGAACAGCTCGATAGCGCCATTAAACAAGCTCAAGCCTATGACTTTATTAAGGATCTAAGTGACCCTCACGGTAATCATGGCTTAGATGCCCAAGTCGGTGAACGTGGTGTAAAACTTTCTGGAGGCCAAAGACAGCGGATCGCTATCGCGCGGGTTTTATTAAAAAATGCACCGATCTTGCTGCTTGATGAAGCCACTTCAGCACTGGATTCTGAAGTCGAAGCCGCCATTCAAGAAAGTTTATATGAGTTAATGCAAGGTAAAACAGTAATTGCAATCGCTCATCGACTTTCGACCATCGCCGCAATGGACAGACTAATCGTGTTAGATCAAGGCCGAGTCGTCGAACAAGGCACGCATCAAGAACTCATTGCTGCTGGCGGCATTTATGCCCAGCTATGGGCACACCAAACCGGTGGATTCTTAGGCGTAGACTAAATTAAAAGTTAAATGACGAAAGGCGACACTCAGCAATGAGTGTCGCTTTTTTTATCTCAAATAAGTTTCCGCCTAAATCTGCCCTCTTCCCGCAAAGCTTCACTCTTACACTCGCCCTCATATTCACCGCAACGATACGCTATTTTGCACAATAGATGCAGTGAGAACGGCTCACTTCAAATTGCGCTCGTTTAGCGATTGGAAGCATGAGATAAATCGCGATTAACGGTCTAAATTATCAACATTGAGCGTGACAGCATTCAAAGTACCAATACATTGAACAATCCGAAAGGTGAGTTTTAGCCATAGGCTAGCGCAAGGTTAAGCAGGAAAACACTTCAATAATTCTTATCACACGATTGAACAGAATGACTTCACCACACTAAGTATGTCTCTCGAAGCATCATTTATCTTAATGTGGATGGTTTGATTGGTGGGTAAATTCGGAATCGGCAAGTAACTCGACGCGTATGACTCGTAAATGAATCGGGGAGATCTCGATTTAATATTCAAAATTCAGACACAAAAAAACCACCTTTAGGTGGTTTATTGTCTTTAACCAAGGTTTCGATAAACCTTGATTAAAATTGGTATCCCCTAGGGGATTCGAACCCCTGTTACCGCCGTGAAAGGGCGGTGTCCTAGGCCTCTAGACGAAGGGGACCCGGACTTATGATTTAACTCGTAACCGAGCTTTGTAACACATTCACTTCAGTAGGCTAGGAAGTAAATGCTTTGTTCTTACCAAACAACACGTTAGTTATTTGCTAGGAACCAAAATTTGGTATCCCCTAGGGGATTCGAACCCCTGTTACCGCCGTGAAAGGGCGGTGTCCTAGGCCTCTAGACGAAGGGGACCCGGACTTATGATTTAACTCGTAACCGAGCTTTG
>NZ_JAJAEF010000043.1:0-17041 GCF_020447145.1 Shewanella sp. SR1
AGTTGATTGTTTTATATTGAGGTTTTGACACGATTGATGGGCGAGTTGATGGGCTATGTCGATCAGATCACCAGCTATGGTTTTAGTTCAACTGATTTAGGAAACAAAGCCTGCCGATAACTCAAACACATGCCTAATGTGTTCAATTTAATCCACTTAGGAAAATTATCTTGGAGCTGGTTTGCTGGCATTACATAGTAGGCTCTTGCCTCGATACGGCCTCTATTTTTCTCGATAACGAGTCCATCAAGAGGATTGCTTCGCGCTTCACTGAAAGCAGAAATGATTGCCTCATGCAAGCAACCTTGGTTCGCCTTCACTGCAAGTAGATAGTCCCCTCCTTGATTTACAATCTGCGTTGCAATCTCTGTCTGGCAACCCATAGCGTCGATTGATACCAGTGCTCCTTCCACATCTAACAACTGGAGCAACTCTGGGATTGCGGTTATCTCATTGGATTTATTGTCAGTTTTTACTTGCCCCAGTACCACTTTATTGGCACAGGCAAACGCATTGACCATATGAATGGTTGAGCGCCGATCTTCACGGTTGTATGAGGCTCGAAGCGTTTTACCATCGATAGCAATAAGATTACCATCACTCAACTCATGGACGGCTCGCATCCAATTGGCGAAGCACAGTCGGAACTGTTCCGGCTCAATACGAGAGATAATACGTGCAATGGTGTCATCGACAGGGACACCTTCGGTCAGAATTCCCTTTTCTTTAAACCAATTATGGTGCCCGACAGCATAATCGTGGATCTCAGACCAACCTTCGGCGCCAGCAATCACACCACACAGAGTGACGAACAATACATCATGCAACGGGTAAGTCACTTTGGCAGATTGTCGGCTGTCAGCAATCGAGTTGAAATGTGATGTGAAGGCTTCAAGGTACATGCTCTTATGCTCTCTATAAGAAAAAGAGAGCATAAGATCATAATCGATGCCGTCCGTCAAATTTAGCTCAAAACGGTTAAAATATATTCACGATCTCGCCCTGGTTTAAGTAAGGTTTTACTTTGGGAAATTGAAAATAGAAGTGTTGAAAACTTGGATGTACAAGTACTTCATGTCATTTTTAAAGAATTAGATATCACTTGCGATGATGCCTTGGGGAACTGTATTCGAGATGCTGATTTTCTTTAATGATTACATTTTCTAGTAACATAACGCAGAAAATTTTGCATGTTAATAACTGTTAAAGTGCATTTTTCGCGTGTTTTAGCGCTTAATCAACGTGTTTTGTGCATGATCGTAACAGATTCATGCAAAACTAAGTTTATGCAGCACAATATGCATAAATAGTCACATATCTATCAGTCTTTAATGTTTCACTCTTAATCAGCAAAGAAAACGCAATAGCATGGCTAAAGAGTAAGTAACTCGCTTTGGGACAAGAATCAGTTAGTGCTTAGGCTCTAAAATTCGATTTTAGCATTACCATTAGTAATGAATATCCTCAGAAAGTGAGATTGTTATTTAATAAATGGGATGGACAAACGCAATGCATCGAAAAGGCCCAAACCTTAGGTAAATGCCTTGGACGTTTGCTTGTTCATCAATTAAGGAAAAATAAGCGGTTCGATTAAGGGACAAGCTCGTCACACGTGCAAAGCCTGCTTAAATGCAATCGTTCGACCATTGCTAAAGCGGCCAAGTTGAGCGGGCTTGGGTAGTCACAATTTTTTTATAGATGTTAGCTGCTGTATCCCAAAGTAGGTGAGAGTCGCAGTAACTTATAGGTGGATATGAATATAATAAGTATTCTAATTTATTAATCATAAACTTAGGTAAATATAAGTGCCGTATTAAATGTTAATAGGATGCCGTATTTATTCCTATTACTCTCACATTAAGCTATACTCGCGCTATTGTAGAGTAAGGAGGTTTAAATGGCCGCTGTTGACAGTATCTTTCAAAAGATAAAGCGTTCTAGACGCTACGTTTTCGAACGCAAAGACTTTGACGGCATTGCTAGCTATGACCAAATTGGCCGATCGCTTAATCAGTTAATGGATAGAGGCGAGATAATGAAGCTTGGCTATGGCTTATACACGAAAGCGCGAGTAAACAGCCTGACAGGACGTTTAATGCCGTCGTGTCCAGGTGGTAGCGATGCACTTATGCGTGAAATATTAAAAATGAAAGACATCGATTTCGAGATAGATAATCTGTCCTTACAAAGTCTTTCCGGTAAAAACACCCAAATCCCCTCATCCGTTCATTACTCATGGGATCAAAAACAGTTCAATCGCAAATTGGTTGTTGGTAACAGACTATTAACGCCAGCAAGTAGACCATGAAAAAACTGAAACAACAGTTCTTAGAGGTTTCCGATGCATTAGCGCTCGGAAACCCCGCCATTATTGAAAAAGATTATTGGGTGGTTGCTCTACTTTCTGAGCTTGAACAGTTAACGTTTGAAACTCATCAAATGGTGTTTTCCGGCGGCACCGCACTGGCTAAGTCCAATGTTAAAATACTTAGAATGTCTGAAGACGTGGACATAAAGCCGATCCCCACGCCGCAATTTCAACACCTTAGTCGCGGCAGGAAGAAACAGTACCGAAAAGCGTTAGCAGTAAAAATTGAAACAGCGATTATTGCATCGAACACATTTTCTATCGAAGCTAGATTAGTTCAGGATGAATATCGCTATGTGGAATATGAGCTTAAATATCCGCAACAATTTAGCCAGGCTCCTTGTCTACGCCCAATCATCAAGTTAGAACTGATGGAAACCATTCCACTGCTTGCGCTGGAAACGCGGGGCATCCAATCGTTAGTCGCAGAGCTTTATAAGCTGCCACAAGAAGTGAACGGATTCATCTGCGTATCAGTAAATACCACCTTGGTAGAGAAAGTGCTTTCCATGTTACGCCGCACAATGTCTGTTAAGCGTGATGCAGCCCGAAGCGATGACGTCACTTTAGTTAGGCATATTTACGACGTACACTGTATTCATGCAGCACAGGCCCTTGATAATGAATTACTTGCGCCCCTTTTTCGCGCCATATTAGCAGAAGATATTGCTCGCTTTGGCAACCAACATGCCGAATTCGTCATGGACCCAGCCAATGAGTTACGCCTTGGCTTACAGGAGATAGAAAGCAACCCACTCTTCAGGCAACGCTTTAATGATTTTGTTAAACCCATGGTGTTTAACTCGCAACCCCCCAATTTTGATACGTGCTTTATGTCCTTTAAACATATTGCGACCTCACTCATTCTGACTATTTAGAGCAAACATGAACAAACAACAACTGGCCGCAAAAATCTGGGAATCAGCAAACCAGATGCGCTCAAAAATCGAAGCCAACGAATACAAAGACTACATCTTAGGTTTCATTTTTTACAAGTACCTGAGCGACCAATTAGTTCAGTTTGTCACCAAAGAGGGCATGACACCTGAAGACATTAAAGCCCTAAACGAAGAAGACGCGGACACGGTCAAGTACATTCAAGACAATCTAGGCTATTTCATCGCTTATGATAACTTATTTTCAACATGGATTGCTCCAGAGTCCGACTTCGACGAGTCTAACGTGCGCGATGCGCTATCCGCCTTTAGCCGTTTGATTTCTCCTACCTACAAAAAATTGTTTGAAGGTATTTTCACCACACTCGAAACGGGTCTTAGCAAACTGGGTGAAAGCGCGGGTAAACGTACTAAAGCCATTAGTGACTTACTTCATTTAATCAAAAGTATCCCAATGAACGGTAAGCAAGGCTATGACGTACTGGGTTACATCTATGAATACCTGATTGAAAAATTTGCCGCCAATGCCGGTAAAAAAGCCGGTGAGTTCTATACGCCGCATGAAGTCTCGGTACTGATGTCGCACATCATCGCCCACGAATTAAAACACAAAGACACCATCGAGATTTACGACCCAACGTCGGGCTCGGGTTCGTTACTGATCAATATTGGTGAAGCGGTCGAAAAATACGCCAAAAGCAAAGACAGCATTACCTATTATGCTCAAGAGTTGAAAGCCAATACGTATAACTTGACTCGTATGAACCTGATCATGCGCGGGATTAAAGCCAGCAACATCAAAACCCGTAACGGTGATACCTTAGAAGACGATTGGCCCTACTTTGATGAAAACGACCCGCAAGGCTCTTATCATGCGCTGTATGTGGATGCGGTAGTCTCCAACCCGCCGTACTCACAGCAATGGGACCCAAGCTTTAAAGACAGCGACCCGCGTTATTCGCGTTTTGGTTTAGCGCCCAAAACCAAAGCAGATTTTGCTTTTTTGCTGCACGACCTTTACCACCTAAAACCCGATGGCATTATGACCATTGTCTTGCCCCACGGTGTGTTGTTCCGTGGCGGTGAAGAAGGTGAAATTCGCAAGCAACTGATTGAGCAAAACCACATTGATGCCATTATCGGCTTACCTGCTAATATCTTTTTTGGCACCGGTATTCCTACCGTCATTTTGGTACTCAAACAAAAAAGGCAAAATACCGATGTGCTGATTGTGGATGCTTCCAAGCACTTTGTTAAAGAAGGCAAAAACAACAAACTGCAAGCCAGTGACATCAAGCGCATTGTTGATGCGGTCATTAACCGCAAAAGCATCGAAAAATTCTCGCAAGTCGTGAGTAAAGAAACCCTGCGCGATAACGGCTATAACTTAAATATTCCGCGTTATGTGGATTCTTCACCAGCCGCCGAAAGCTGGGATTTACACGCCACTATGCTCGGTGGCATACCCAATAGCGAGATTGCGCAATTACACCCCTATTGGCAAGCATTCCCACAACTGCACGATGCGCTGTTTGTGGCCAAGTCTGCCGCCTACAGTGAATTAGCCATTGCCAAACAAGACGTTAACGCCACCATTACCCAGCACCCACAAGTTATCGAATTTATCAGCGCTTATAACCAAGCTTTCGCCGGTTTTGATGACTATTTAAACGCTACGCTTATTCAAGGCTGGCAAGCGGTTAATCGCAACCAGCAAGAGCCGCTGTTGAGCGCAGAGCTATTTAATCGCTTAGCGGCCATTGCCCTTATCGACAAATACCAAGCCTATCAATATTTAAACAACCAATGGCAGGTGATAAGTAGCGATTTAGAAATGATGCAAACCGAGGGCTTTACCGCTACTAAGCAAGTTGACCCCAATATCGTTATCAAAAAGAAAGACGGTAAAGACGTAGAAGTACAAGATGGCTGGAAAGGCCACATCATGCCCTTTGAGTTAGTACAAAATACCTATTTGAGTGATGACCTGGCGGCACTGGCAAAACAAGAAGACCGCCTTGCCGAAATTGCCAGCTTGCTTGAGGATATACTCGAATCCCTAAGCGAAGAAGACAAAGAACAAGACACCGTAAAAGACACCAAAGATGGTTTTGCCAGTGCCGAAGTCGCCAAGGCGGCGAAAGCTTTCTTAAAAGAGCAAAAAGACAGTAAAGTTAAATTTGATAAAGAAAGCCCTGAGCCAGAAGAAAGTTACAAAGCCAAAATCATTGCGGCCAATAAACTCATTGATGAAGAAAAAGCCCTGAAAAAAGCGGTAAAAGAAGCCGCCATTGCTCTGCACTTAAAAACCAAAACCACCATCGAAGACTTAACCATTGATCAAGTCAACGAATTGCTGCACTTAAAATGGATCACGCCATTAAGCCAAGAGCTTGCCGCTATGCCCAGTGCCGTGATTACCCAACTCACCAGCCAAGTGCAAGCCCTTGCCGATAAATACGCCGTCACTTATTCGCAAGTAGCGAATGAGATCAAAACCACCGAGCAAGAACTGGCCGACATGATGGGCCAACTCACCGGCAATGAGTTTGATCTGCAAGGTTTGGCTGAACTCACCAACTTATTGAAGGGCGTATAAGATGAGTGTGGAAAAGAATGTGCCTGAGATTCGGTTTAAAGGGTTTAGTGGTGAAGTTTCTACTAAAAACCTTAAAGAGGTGGTAATAACAAATACTTACGGCCCTAGATTTAATGCCAATGATTATGACTGCAATGGTAACGTAAAAACAATTAGAGGAACTGATATATCTATAGATGGAAGAGTTTTATACAACCAAGTACCGCTAGCGAGTTTAGATGTAAATTTTATTAAAGAGCATATATTAGAAGATGGCGATTTAGTGATGATTACGACTGCTGATTGTGGTCTCACGGGGTTATTTGAAAAGCAAACAGATAAATATATTTGTAGTGCTTATGCAGTAAAGGTAACTTTGGATCAAGAATTGGCCTCGCCTCTGTATTTTAAGTATTTCTTCCAAACTACGCTTGCAAAAACTGAGATTAATAAATTCATTAGAAAAGCCACTGTAGCAAACCTACCAGCTTCAGCTATTTTACAAATAGCACATAAGATACCTTGCAAACCAGAACAAACCGCCATCGGCAACACCTTCCAAAAACTCGATATCCTAATCAACCAGCATCAACAAAAGCACGACAAGCTCAGCAGCATTAAAAAAGCCATGCTGGAAAAAATGTTCCCTAAACAAGGCGAAACCACCCCAGAAATCCGCTTTAAAGGGTTTAGTGGGGAGTGGGAGGAAAAAGAGTTTTCATCTATAGCAACCAGAGTATCGACACAGCAGCAAAGTAGCTGTCTTCCCTGTGTTGAATATGAAGATATCGTTGCAGGGGAAGGCCGCCTCAACAAAGATATTTTTCAGAAGACAATTTTTAAAGCAGGCTTAAAATTTGAAGTCAATGATGTGCTTTTTGGAAAGTTGCGTCCATATCTAAGAAACTGGTTGCTTGCTGACTTTAATGGAATTGCAGTTGGTGATTTTTGGATATTACGTGCTGAAACTGTCGCAAACACATTCCTATTTTATTTAATTCAAACCAATAGATTTGAATTGATTTCTAACCTATCAGCTGGTTCAAAAATGCCTCGTTCAGACTGGGGACTGGTCTCAAAATCAAGCTTTTATGTGCCAATGGATACTTCCGAAAGCCAAAAGATCGGCAATTACTTCCAAAAACTAGATGCGCTGATCAACCAACACCAACAACAAATCACCAAGCTCAATCACATCAAGCAGGCCTGCTTGAGCAAAATGTTTGTTTAGCAGGGAGCACAACCATGACCACCTTTAAAACCGAAGCACAATTTGAGCAGGCATTTATCGAGGTGCTTACTCATAAGGGATGGGAGCCTGAGGTACTAAAAAACAAAACCGAAGCGGACTTACTGCAAAACTGGGCGAACATTTTATTTGAAAACAATCGCCAGCAAGATCGCTTGAACGACGTGCCACTGACGGCAACGGAAATGCAGCAGATTATTGAGCAGATCAAAGAGCTAAAAACACCGCTTAAACTCAATGGGTTAATTAACGGCAAAACGGTAGCCATTAAGCGCGATAACCCCGCCGATGCCTTGCATCTTGGCAAAGAAGTCAGCCTAAAAATCTATGATCGCCAGGAAATTGCTGCTGGTCAAAGCCGTTACCAAATCGTCCAGCAGCCGAAATTTGAACGCGGCAGCCCACTGCGTAATGACAGACGTGGTGATGTGCTGTTACTGATTAACGGTATGCCGGTCATTCATGTTGAACTTAAACGCAGTGGCGTGCCAGTTAGCCAAGCGGTTAACCAAATCGAAAAGTATTCCAAAGAAGGTATTTTTAGTGGGCTGTTTTCACTCATTCAAGTGTTTGTCGCGATGGAGCCTAATGAGGCCAAATACTTTGCTAACCCAGGGCTAGATGGCAAGTTTAATCCAGATTACCAATTCAATTGGGCCGATTTTAACAACGAGCCCATGAACCATTGGAAAGATATTGCCTCGACACTGTTATCCATTCCCATGGCGCACCAGTTGATTGGCTTTTACACCGTTGCCGATGATACCGACGGTGTGCTTAAAGTGATGCGCAGTTATCAATATTACGCCGCCAATGCGATATCGGATAAGGTAGCCAAAACCAACTGGCAACAATTGGGTAGCGCTGCTAATAACCCAGACCGCTTGGGCGGCTATGTGTGGCATACCACAGGTTCGGGCAAAACCATGACCAGCTTTAAATCAGCACAGCTCATTGCCCAATCAAAAGATGCCGATAAAGTCATTTTTTTGATGGATCGCATTGAACTAGGTACTCAGTCGCTGGCGGAATATCGTAATTTTGCAGGCGATGGTGAAGATGTACAAGCCACCGAAAATACCCATGTATTGGTAACCAAGTTAAAAAGCACGTCCCCAGCCGATACCCTAATTGTTAGCTCTATTCAAAAAATGAGTAATATTTTTGAAGACGTCTCCAGCGACAAAGAGCAGGATGAAGGCACTGCAACGCTTGTATCTACAAATACAGCAGATATTGAAAAAATCCGCGCTAAACGCTTGGTATTTATTATTGACGAGGCGCACCGTTCAACGTTTGGCGATATGCTGATCATTATTAAGCGCACCTTTCCTCGCGCCTTGTTTTTTGGTTTTACTGGCACTCCGATCCAAGAAGAAAATGAAAAAAGCGGCAATACTACCAGTACCGTATTTGGCAATGAGTTGCACCGCTACAGCATAGCTGATGGTATTCGCGATGGTAACGTACTCGGCTTTGATCCCTATAAAGTGCCTACTTTTAGGGACGGTGACTTAAGGCAGGCTGTTGCCCTAGAGCAAGCTAAGGCGGGATCTGTAGCGGAAGTAATGGATAATCCTGCCAAAAAGAAAAAATTTAATTATTTTATGAATGAAGTGCCGATGGCTGGCTACAAAGACGCTACAGGTAAATACTTCAAAGGTATTGAAGATTACGTACCTAAAAGTCAGTACCTAAGCGAGACTCACCAAGCCAAAGTGGTAGAAGATATTCTGCACAAATGGGATGTGCTAAGCCAAGGCAATAAGTTTCATGCGATTTTGGCTACTAACAGTATTGCTGAAGCCATTGATTATTACCGTCTGCTAAAGGCTGCTAAGCCTGATTTAAAAGTATCAGCACTGTTTGATCCTAACATTGATAATGACGGCAGTGGCGACCGAGGGCCAACATTTAAAGGTGATGGCTTGGATGAGATTATGCGTGACTATAATGCGCGTTATGGCCACGATTTTGATTTTGCCCGTCATGCAGCATTTAAGAAAGATCTAGCCGCACGCCTTGCTCACAAAAAACCTTATGAGCGTATTCATACCGATCCTACAAAACAGTTGGATTTATTGATTGTTGTAGACCAAATGCTCACCGGTTTTGACTCCAAGTGGCTGAATGTCTTGTATTTAGATAAGGTAATTAAATACCAAAACATCATCCAAGCGTTCTCTCGTACCAATCGATTGTTTGGCCCCGATAAGCCTCATGGTGTTATCCGTTACTATCGTTACCCACATACGATGGAGCAACATATTAACGATGCGGTAAAACTATACTCTGGCGACAGACCCATTGGGTTATTTGTTGATAGGCTAGAAAGTAACTTAGAAGCAATGAATGAACTATTCGGTGATATTACCGAGTTGTTCATTAGTGCCGGTGTGGCAAATTTTGAAAAACTGCCAGAAGATGTTGAGGCGTGCGCAAAGTTTGCTGAACTATTTAAAGTATTTAACCAGCATCTAGAAGCCGCGAAGGTACAAGGTTTACATTGGAAGCAGTCGGTTTATAGATTCACGACGGACACTTCAACAGGCGAAAATGGCACTGAACATGAGGTTACTCTCGCCATTAATGAACAAACCTATCTGAGCCTTGCGCTGCGTTATAAAGAGCTCGCATCAAAAGGTGATGGTGGTGCGGGTGGCGGAGATGTGCCTTTTGATATTAGTGGCTATTTGACGGAAATCGACACAGGAAAGATTGATGCCGACTATATGAATAGTCGCTTCGATAAATATTTAAAAGAGCTAAATCAGCATAATGATCAAGCCAGCATTGAACTTACGCTCAACGAACTGCACAAGTCATTTTCTTCACTGACGCAAGCTGAACAAAAATACGCCAAGCTTTTCTTACATGATTTACAGCGTGGCGATGCAAAGTTAATAGAAGGCCATACTTTCAGAGATTACATCAACACCTACAAAGACAATGCTGAAAATGCCCAGATTAATGCCATTGTTAATGCGTTAGGTTTAGATAAAAGCCAGCTTATTAGCTTATTAAACGATAGTGTTAATGAGAAAAATCTTAATAATTTCGGTCGCTTTGACGCGCTTAAAGACACTGTTAATAAGGCAAAAGCCAAAGTTTATTTTGAAAAATTAGATGGCGTAACCATTCCACCTTTTAAGCTCAATATCCGAATCGATCAGTTTCTAAAACAGTTTATTTTTGCTCAGGCAGATGATCTTTTAAATGAAATTTATGAAGATGTTACTGAGATGATTTAATGCCTTACAATCCGGCCTTTAGTATTACCCAATCACACTTAAGCAGGTTGCAGAGATCAGTGAAACGATCGGTCGTTTAAGTGCGCGTATTGAACAGGCGCAGGCACTCCGGCTGCGTTGTGTCAACCGTATCCGTACGGTGCAAGGCTCGTTGGCGATTAAGGGCAACACCTCCTTAGGCGAGGCGTAAAACACCGTCAAAAGAGGTGCTTGAAGTAAAAACCGCATTACGAAAAGTAAGCCTAATCGGAGCATTCTGCGAACACTGAGTGAAAAGAGCTAGCAAGCTTTGGGGCATAAACGATTTAGAAAAGGCAGTACAGCGATGTGAGCGCTGCCTTTCAGTATGATCCTTTAATACTCAGTATCAAACTTAACTTGGTGAAAAGTATTACTCTCCAACAAGTTTGACCACGTTTACCCCCTTTGACACTGAGCTACCAGCGCCAGCGCCCGTGGTTCTTCTTTAGTGAAATATTTTAGATGATACGTTTTCATGATCCGGTAAAATCGCAAGATATACTGACACTGATTGGTGGGCGGTAACCACTCGGTGATCCCCGCAGATCCTTTTTCTTTATTCAATCCCTTTTCGACTACCTGCAGATTTCTCACATCGTTTGCGAACATCTCACGCTGATAGCGATCCCAATATTTACCGCCTCGGGCATGGGCATAGCCAAGCGGTACAGTGTGATCCACATCGAGTGCAAAGGGATCGAGATAGATTTGCCCCGTCCAAGGTGACACCCATCTTCCCCGAGTCACGGTTTTACCATCACGGCTAAAACTTGGTTTAACCGTGGATTGTGTAGCGAGTAAGTCGTGGCGCGTATTGAGACCATTGCCATCCAGATCACTCCAATGCGGGTAATCTTCACGGTGATACTTCAGGTCGGCCGCAGCCAAACCGTTAGTCATGGACAAGGAAAGCATAAGTAATGCGAGTGAACTCAGCCTGGTCATACTAGGCGCCTTATTGGTTAAACAGTGATTGAACAACAAACGGGTCTGGCTCAAGCTCAAAATCATCCCCCTTCATTGTAGCCGTGCCGCTTAGACACACGATTTTGTGGCATGAATCGCAGATACCGATTCCACGATAGAGAATGTCACTCTCTACGAGATGAATACTGCCCCTAACTAATTCATCCTTAAATTCTTCACCACACTTACACTCCATCTTAAACTCACTGACAATCTTTCCACTGCCTAGCGTTAGAGGGAATTGGCTCGCAAATGGCTGATGCTGCCCCATATATACTTTGATTTGCTTTGCGTTCACGTTGACCTCTCTTGATGTCCAATCACTCTGACAGATACTTCCAACGAAGCAATTTTTTACCTTTTAGAATGAGCTCTACATCGTACAAACCAGAGTCTCTTAAACCCGCCAAACCCTGTAACGTGTTCCCCATAATTTCTTTTGTCTGGTTCGATTTCACCACAGTCCCAATCGCCACGACTCGGCGCTGTAAGGCGCTAACTTTACTCAGCACTTCATAGGCTGTCGGCATCTTGGCCAGCACTTCGATATTTGGCAAAGGAGCCATCACCGGCACTCGAATATCAACCGAGGGCAAATGACGCAGCGCAGCGAGTGATCGCCCTGCAGCAGCTTTACGCGCATTCAGACTTGGGGTTAACTTGGGCGATAATGGCTCCCCATCCTCTGCCACGTCCAAAATGAGATAACCGCTATTTGATTCCTCAAACATCGCTGACGAGACTTGCTCTTGGCCCACAAACCAGGCAATCAATTTGGTGCAAACATGGAAGCTCTCACAGTTATGCGTGGTTAATACACTTAACTTTCCCTGATCTTTAACCAGCGTAAAAATCTGGCTAGTACCGCTCTCTACAATCCAATCACCGGCACAGATTTCCGGCACTGACTTCAGGATCTCTAATTGCTCACTCGCTTTGGTCGCTGGCAGCGGCAACGTCCCTTCTTGTAAGAAGTAAGCCCCTAACTGGATATAATGCTGAGTCCACACCGCGAATCGATTTTGAATGACCTCCCACACGGAGTTGTCGTCACGCGAGATCACTTCCAGCGCTTTCACGCCTTGATTCACCGAATTAGTGGCAATGGTTATCGAGTCATGTTCAACATACGCCTCAACGGTGAAAGTCGATGTCACGTTAGACGCAATCGTGAAGGGTGTTTTTAAACGGGTTGTCGGCTTTACTTGTAATTCCATTTTCTTGCCTCTTAAGCCGCTTCAGACCATGCTTTTTCGGACAGTCTCACTGTTTTAGCTAAGATCATCCCTACAAAAAATTCATTCCAAGCTCTTGTGGCCACCTGACGATGTTCAAAGGTCGTCATGAGATCATCAAAGGTGAAATGTGTTACGCAAACACCACCACCTGCAAGCTCTGCCACGCAGTAGGCACCACGGATATTTCCACGATTCTTGCTAAATGGGTCATATTGGTGGCGAGGTGGAGTAAAAGAGTCAATCCACTGAAAATCATCGGCTTCATACACAATCACAGGTCGTGCAGAACGGATGATCCCCGCCTTTGCCGCCGCGTCACGGTAACCACGGTATGTCCAGCACAGTTGCACCCCTAACCAACCACTATCGTAGTAAGCCCCTAACAGAATAGATGCCTGCTTGCGGTTCGGATTGAGGCTGATTTGTGCTTGTGTCAACTCAGTCATGACATCAAAAACGCTATGAATATTTACCCAGCCAATTTGGGATGGATTGAGCATTAACAGGCGCTGCAACTGAGCAAATAAAATGTTTAGCTCCGAGTACGGAAAATTGTTATTAGGGTATGCAGTATTAAATTCGACACAGAGATGTTGAACGTAGTGTGCGGCATCTGCCGAGGTGTATCTGGTACTCATAAAAACCTCTAGTTTAGTCAAATAGTGCATCGAAACGACATGCTGATGTTTCTACCACGCCAGCAGCCATAAACTTTGTTTTCTTGGTCGGTGCTTCAATTTTGCGGATTGGCCTTAACGCCTCACAATGCGCCGTAAGGGTGTTATAAAAGCCGTCAAATGCAGTGATCGCGACATGGTTTAATAGGCGCCAAAGCGCTTGCTTCTTTACCATTTCATCGACGTAGATTGATTGCCAAACCTCTGAACCGTTCTCAGCTACAGATTCCAGTTCAATTTGGTCAATCTCAAAGGACACGTATTCGCCTGATGGCAATAGCGCTGAAGCAATACCGCCACGCAATTCGCCACGTTTAGGTGATAAGCCAACCAAGCTGACCAGTGGCATTCTGTCGTTAAAAACTCGAATAGAGTCCCCTTCTCGAATGGCCCATGCCTGATATGCTTGAATTTCACCCGATTGCAGCGCTAAATCCAGACCGCCGATATAGGTCAGTTTGGTTTCAATCTGACCTTCGTCATTCAGCGCCAAATACAGCAGATTTTCACCTGGGCTCCATGACAAGCCTGTCGCAGCGTAAACACTGAGCATGTAGGCTTCTAACTGGTCTCTGGGAAGGTCAAAACCCGATTCATCGATAACATACTGAATATGCATTTTTTCGATGTTTATCTCAGGAACGGTCACTTGCCGATTGTTGGCTATAGCTAACTGTATGTACTGACTCGCTTTCATAACGTAATCGCTTTGTTTTTACTGTTATGAGTATTAAGCCACACACTTTTTTTCTGGCAAATTTTTGGAATATTTCTTTATAAACAAGCCACTTGATTTGTGGTTGTCGCGGCGATCATGGTGTGCATCCATGAAAACTGGCTGACTGAACAGGCTTCAAATCCCACAATCTGACCTCTTTCACGACATAATTTCACCAGTCGTCCTCGGTCAATTAGGTACACAATTGCAGGCATTTTCGCTTCCGGCAAAAATTCTGAGATATAGGTCGCAGGGATTCGGTTGGACGTTAGATTTTCTAAAACGATGTAAAGGTCATTGATATGCAAAACTGACAGCATAGGTACTCCTTAACTACTCTCTGCCAAATTTGATTTTCTCGGAGGATGTCAGTTGGTTCCAACCTATCATTTTGGCCATGGGAAGGGGCTCTGCATCTACGAGATACTTACGCTGATTACTTTGTTCGGCGTTCACTTCATTGTCTTGGCCTGGCTTCTGTATAGTGGTAATGCTCGTGAGTGGAATAGTGCCAAAAATTGACTCTCTTTCGTAGAATAAGCAGCTTACGTGAGCCTTGCTGTCCTCTTTAATTCCGCCAGTGGTCTCAGCCATATACCCGTCAATAACGACAGCGCAGTCAGGGTAATCAGTAAACACGAGGCTGATTTTAAATTTTGTATCGTCGGCAAGGTAAGTGGTCACCCCATCGAATTGCACAGTCAAATTCGACTTGGCCACAGGATTGGCTGCAGCCAATGTGTCGAGTGAGCGAATAGAAACATTGACAGGATCAGTTAACAACGCGTTGTCTGCATTACTCGCCAGTTTGTACCACAAGATAAATCTATCGACACCGCCGGAATACATAAAATACGCCAGGACAGATACCGACACCACGGAGACAATTACCGGATCAAGACCTCTCCGTTTGCGAGAGTTATCCGCAAGCGATTTGTTTTTTAGCTTGTTTTTAAGCGAATCTAAAAAACTGAATTTGTTGGCTTTAATATTCTTAACCAATGATTCCAAAATCGTTGCGCCGCTGAATGCCATTCGAATGCTTCTCTAATAAATATCTCGTGTTATACTCGCCGATATTACACATTTTTTTAAACACAAACAACATGTCAACTATTGCAGATTTGAACGACACTTACTTAAGTAATGGCTATCGAGTACCCCAGCAGGAACTTGAGTTTTGTATTGCTAAAGCTGCTCGGCCTATCGACCCAGACTTATTACTCGCGGTACTGGTTGCTGAGGGCGGCAGACGTGGGGCGATTGTTCAGAATAAGAATGGTTCGTTTGATCTGGGCGTTGGTCAAATCAACACGATTCAGTATACGGAGACATGGTTTAAGTCGCGCTACCCTGATTGGCGTCAAGTGGCCCAGGATACGTGTACAGGCGTTGCTGCTGCCGCTGACGTATTGCTGCGCCGTATGTCAGAATTGAACGTAGGTCAGTCGGTGTGGGAGGCGGTTGGTCATTACAACTCTAAAACTGCCACGGTAAAAATCCAATACTTACAGAATGTAATGCAGATTTATACCAGACTTTCACAGAACAAGGGGACTGAATATCGTCCTTGGATGACCATTACCCACAAGCAAAAGCACTTCTTTACTTGGAGTAATAGAGAATCAGAGCGCTAATTGACTGCTCCCCTCCCTAGAAGGACGGGGTTTCTCGCGGGATTTAGATGAAAGTAAGAGATTGACATCCTCCCTCCACTAAATCAGACAAGCTGACTATAGTGGGGGATTCCTACCGCTAGACGGCCATGCCCGGCCGCAAGAATGTTCTTGGCTGCATTGACATCTCTATGCGTAGCACCACAACTGCCACAAGACCATTCTCTTATTCGCAAACCTGCTCTACCTTTCGGACTGCTGGCGGGGATCTCCCCACAGCACGAACAGATTTGGGTTGTGTAACGTTCGTTGACCACTTCAAAAACAACGCCTGCGTGAGCGCATTTATATTCCAGCATTGTTTTGAGCATTCCCCATCCAGCATCTAAAACGGATTTGGCCAGTTTGGTTTTTGTTAAACCTAGGGAATTGACGTTACCAACGAAGATCGCCGCGTTGCTATCGACGAGCTGGCGACTGTATTGGTGCAAATCATCTTTTCTACGATTGCAGATTTTGGCGTGAATCGCCTTGACTCGAGTTTTTTTGTTAGCCCGTTGCGCAATACCTAATTGCTGTTCGAGTTTGCGATATTGCCGACCTACTACCTTATGACCGTTACTATCCGTCGCGGCCTCTTTACAACCAAGGTCTATGCCGACACTGGCTGTCCCTGAGCTTTGCTCTGGCTTTACTTCGACCACAGCGTTAAAGTACCAGCGGCCTTGGGCGTCTTCGTTGAATGACCCTGATTTGAATTGGTATTGAGAGAGGCTATAACTGTCCCATACCTTGAAATAGTGACGATTATGATAGATCTGCCCATTCTTAAAGCTGATGCAATCGCTACGAACAGGAATCCAACCGAGTGATCGCTTTGCTCCACGAGACTTACGCCAGTTCAACTTGGCTTTTTTAAACTGCTTTCTGCGCGTCACGTACTCGTGTCCAATCATTTGGATGGTGGCAGAATTAAGCCCAAGCTCTTTGTTGGCACCCTTGGTGTAATCCTGTAAATCATAACCTGAAAGCCATTTTTGGCGTTCCTTAATGGCGCGGTGAGATAGTTCATTGCAATAATTCCACACTTGATTAACGGCAAAAGCCCATGCATTAAGCGTTTTGACATGCTTATCACGGACTCTAACTTTAAGTGTTTTAGTGTGGATTTTTTTGTTCATACCTGAAAAAATAGCAGTAAATAATATTTGGTGTCAATCGATGAAATCCCATTATCACTGCATTTACGACATGAAGTTTCATTTGGTGTTAGTTACTAAATATCGGCATAAATGCTTCACCGATGAAATGCTTGATGAGCTAGAGGCAATTTTTCAAGCTCAGTGTGAGCACAGGGCTGACGCATCAGTGTTTATACTTTGAACAACCCCATACATTCGAACAAATATTGTTCATTCAGACAGCAGAGCCTGCGCTTGTTGGCCATGCTCAGATTACGTGAC
>NZ_JAJAEF010000044.1:0-15902 GCF_020447145.1 Shewanella sp. SR1
GCCTAATTTAAAAGCTAAGGTGTAATCGCGTTGAGTACGCTTACGGCTTGAGTTACTTGATGTTGTCATAAAGAAGTCCTCTTTATGTCAACGTATTTCAGGACGGGACAACCAGCTAACAAAAGGGCGCCTCATTCGGCGCCCTTCTTTATGGAGCAACATCACGAATACTAGAATCCGCGCATGCTAAAACTCGCGCATGAGACGCTCAGGTCGAGGCAAGTAATGATCAGCATAATCAAGGGAGAAAACCACTGAGCTGGAACGGCCAACAATCTCATCCCGTGGCACAAAGCCAATGACCCGAGAATCAGCGCTGTTATCTCGATTATCACCCAGCGCTAGATAATGCGCGTCTGGCACAGTGACAGGTCCAAAATTAGCGAGCCTTGAGGCTACAGGATTAAGGCGAATACTGTGGGCCATACCGAGTAAGTTCTCCTGCATTTCGGTGACATCAGCGGGAGCATAAAGACTCAATGCTTGGGATGCGTAACTAAGGGGTTCTCCATTTAAATACAAACGATTATCCCGCATCATCACAGTATCGCCAGGCACAGCAATCACCCGCTTAATGAGTTTTTTATCGGCCTTTTTCGAATCGAACACCACGATATCACCGCGGGCAGGATCCGCCAGTTTGACTATGGCGATATGGGTAAATGGCACCCTAAGATCGTAGGCCATCTTGTTCACCAGAATGCGATCGCCCTCGACAATAGTCGGCAGCATAGAACCCGATGGCACTGTATTCCAATCAGCCACAGCGCTCCTGAACACTAACATTAAACTGATAAACAGAAAAAAGGAGCGGTTATCCTTAAGCAGTTTTGTTATTCCTTTGAACATATATTCCCTCTCTATGGCATGTATAAGCTAGTCGCTGTTCTCAGTTAGATAGACCCATTGCGTTGCACTAAGTTCTGTTGCTACCAGCTTAGGCACAGATCAATTTGTAAGCCGATGTAAAGACGCATGTTCATGCTCATATTCATATTCATATTCGAGTCATGCTCAAACTCAGCAGATTCAGCAGATTCAGCCAGACAATAAAAAAGCACTGAGCTTATGCGGCATCAGTGCTTTAATTGGTAACGCTGTTTATTTAACTCATAAACTCAAGTGTTAGCCCATGCAAGCAACCATTAGCTACCCGCCTTTAATAGCTCAGAGCAAGATTGGCTGAGCAATTGTCGGCAACGCCACACCCCAAGTAAGGCCACGATTAAAGCGCCAGAAACAGGGGCTATTCCCCACCAAGGCCAGTGCATATACACATTAAGCTCAAACACTTGCGTCTTAAGTAGATATAACGCAAATTCGGCCACTATGACGGCTAACACGCCTGCAATACCGCCAAGCAAGGCGAACTCTAAACCCGTCGCACTGCGCAATAACCATCCCGAAGCGCCAAAGGTACGCAGCACCGCCAGTTCCCGCTGCCGAGTTGCCATGCCCGCTTCAGTCTGTGCAATCAATACTAAGGCACTGGCCAGTAACACTAAGGCCAGCACTAAGGTCAGAGATAGCGACACTTGCTCGATGATCTGCCGTAACTGCCCCACCATAGCGCCCACATCGATGATCGATATGGTCGGGAACTGCTGAATAAGCGCAAGGATCACAGCATCCTTAGGCGTACCATCGGCACTCAGCGCTTGGCCGTTTGTTGACTGGTCATTTGTTGACTGGTCATTCGTAGCTTGCTGATCATTCAGATAAAAACTCGCCATTGAGGTATAAGCAAAGGGCGCGAGGGCTTCTTGGGTAAAAATCATAAAGAAGTTCGGCTGCAGCGTTTCCCAGTGCACGGCACGGATACTGGCAACCTTGACTGTGAGCTCTTGATTATCAATCACATAGGTCAACTTATCGCCAATGCCAATACCTAAACGGTCCGCCACGCCAGATTCCACCGACACTTCATCGGCCGCTTGATTAAAATGCCCCTCTAACAGTTCGTTATTGGCTGGTAGCGTATTGCGCCACGTTAGGTTTAACTCGCGGGAAATACCCACTCGGCCCTTTTCACCCGCTTCAGACTGTTCATTCGAAATCAGCGCTTCACCGTTAATTTGAGTTAAACGGCCACGGATCACAGGATAAATGTCCGTCGCAACAATGCCCTTAGCCGTCATAAAATCATTTAAGGGCTTAGCATCGTCGGGGGCGATATTAACGAGGAAGTAGTTAGGTGCATTTTCGGGCAACTGCTTTTGCCACTCGTTGAGCAAGTCTTGTCTTAACGCAAGAATCGTCAATAACAATACCAGTGCGGCGCTAAATCCCACCAATTGCACCGCATTTTGCCGCGCACGACGTCTGAGCCCTGCCAGTGCCAACTGTAAGGGATTGGTGGTCTTCATACCGACACTGTGGCCTAAACGTATCATCACAAAGCCAAGCACGCTTAACAGCACACCGAGCAGCAACACGGCCGCGACCACAGTCAGGGTCAAAGCCCAACTTTGGGAATACAAATAGCCCAGTAACGCCATCGCCCCTAAGCTCAAAAGCAGATGCAGCCACATCCCAAGTTGCAGGCCCTCTAACTGACGCTGTAGCACTCGTAGTGGCGGAATAGCCAGTAAGCGCATCAATGGATAAGCCGAAAACATAAAGGCGCTGATAAGCCCTGTGCTTACACCAAGCAGTAATGGCCGAGTGAGTGGCGGCGAATAGGCGGCAATTTCGGGCGGCAATAGATAACTGATCCCAAAATCGAGTAACACACCACCGACAAGGCCAAGCCCAATCCCCATTAACGTCACTAACAATAAGTGAGTGCCGAACAACAACCGAATTTGCTTTGCCGAGGCGCCAAAGGTTTTCAGCATGGCCACCACATCGTAATGGCGCTGACAATAACGCTGGGCGGCAATGCCTATCGCGGCGCAGGCCAGTGCAATGCCCATCAAACTAGCTAGCAGTAGGAAGCGCTCAGCTCGCTTAACGGCTCCCGCAATCGGCGAATCACCGGATTGCACATCGACCCAGCGCTGGGTGCTATTGAGAAGCGGTTTAACACTTTGCTCAAAGGCCGTAAGCGAGGCTTCATCACCAGCAAATTGATACAGATAGGTCACGCGGCTGCCCGGTTGAATCACTCCCGTTTTGGCGACATCTTCCATGCGCATCAATACCACGGGCGAGGAAGCAAAAGGATTAAAGCCCGCGTCGGGCAAGCGACTGATCTCATTGCTGAGCACAAATTCGCTGTTACCTAGTTCGATGGATTTGGGATAACCGAGGAGTCCACCTAAGCGAGTCTCAAACCAGATTTCACCCGCTTGAGGTAAAGCCTTGGTTTTACCGCTGGTGAGTTCAATGTCACCCTTGAGTGGATAACCCGTTTCAACGGCGCGAACTGTGACTAACTGAAACTTATCACCCGAATAGACCATGGAATTAAATTGCATGTTCGTCACATGCTTAAGCCCAAGATCTTCGGCTTTGGTTAAAATCGCCGCATCAATTTTAACCGGCGAATCGATAATCCGATCGGCGGCAATAAACTGCGAAGCTTGGCCAGTGATCGCCACTTGCAGCCGTTCACTCACCCGCGCCAACCCACTTACAGACAGTACCGCGAGCGTAATAGCGAGGATAATCAATAACAATTGCCCTTGCTGTAACTCGCGCTTAAACAGGCGCCATGCCAGACTTAACTCCATTGTTAAGCCTCCTTAGCATCGGCGAGCGGTGCTGTATGCGCCGTATCTTCCTGTAAATGGCCGTTATCCATCACGAGCTGCCGCTCACAACGCTTTGCCAATAGTAAATCGTGGGTGACGAGGATAAGAGTGGTGTGGCTTTCTTGATTCAGTTCAAACAACATATCGGCAATTTTATGGCCGTTGACGCTGTCCAAGTTACCTGTGGGTTCATCGGCAAACAGCACTGTGGGCTCACAAATAAAGGCACGGGCAATCGCCACCCTTTGCTGTTCTCCGCCCGATAATTGTTTGGGTAAATGGGTCAAACGATGGGATAAACCGACCCGCACCAGCATGGCTTGGGCTTTTTCCTTAGCATTGCTCACGCCCGCAAGCTCGGCGGGTAACATGACGTTCTCCAGCGCGGTTAAGGTATCCACTAACATAAAGGATTGAAAAATAAAGCTGACCTTCTGTTTACGCAGCGCGGCTTTTTGCTCTTCATTCAGTGGGGATAACGCCACGCCATCGAGCCAAATTTCGCCAGAGGTAGGCGTATCAAGCGCCGCAAGCAGCCCGAGCAGGGTAGACTTACCCGAACCCGACGGGCCAAGAATAGCCACACTCTCACCTTGCTTGACATCTAAGTTAATGCCCTTGAGGATAGTGAGCGTTCCTTCCTGAGTAGTCACTGATTTTTCGAGGTTAACAACATTGATGGCACTGTTTTTTAAGATGACGTTAGACATAGGATCCTTCTTATATAAATCGTTCTGGTATCAATCGAGAGCGAAGACCCTGGGGGCATTCATCCTATTGAGTGTATTCATGGCCACGCCTGCTCACGCAGCAAAGGTGTTGATCCTCGGCGACAGCTTAGGCGCTAGCTATGGTATGGCAGAACAGTCAGGCTGGGTGGCGCTGCTGCAAAAAAATCTGCCCGAACATCAATTTACTAATGGCTCAGTGAGTGGCGAAACCACAGCGGGCGGCTTACGCCGATTACCCGCCTTACTCGATTCCGTTGCCCCCGACCTTGTGGTCGTTGAACTGGGTGGTAATGATGGTTTACGTGGATTCCCCCCAACGCAACTTGAAAATAATCTAATCCAAATCATTACCCTAGCCAAAGATAGCGGCGCAAAAGTGCTGCTGACTGAGATCATGGTACCGCCTAACTATGGCCCTCGCTACACCCAAAAGTTCACCCAAGTGTATCAAGACATATCCAAAACACAGGATATCGTGTTGATCCCCTTCTTTATGCAGGATATCGCGCCCCATCCAGAATTAATGCAACGGGATGGCATTCACCCCAACGAAAAGGCGCAGACGCAGATAGCAACTTGGATGCAACCATGGATAGAAGATGCGTTAACCCAATAAAATAGCTGCTATTTTAAGCTGTCGAAACGCTTACTTAGCTAAACTCATGCTCAACGGATAAAAACGTGTTCTAACGCAAGATTAACCCTATAGATAAACAGTAAAATTCGTGTTAGCAAATGGTTAACTCAAACAAGGAGTCAATATGTCCCTTAGCCATCAGCAAAAAGTGTACATACCCAAGGAAGCCCGTACCAATCAATACATCACAGCCGAAATCAAGGTGACGGATGAACTACTGAGTCAATATCCTGATTATCAAAGCTGTTATCAAACCTTAAGCCGTTTGATATTTAATTTGGCAGAACAACACGATCTGCGTAATGTCCACGTGATCACTAACGATAAACTGCCTGTTGTCCGTTACCATACCGAAGCCTATTGCTTCCAAACCACTGAACAAATTCTATTTTTTTATAATCCAGCCTATCACGAAGCCCAAAATTTATTCTCGCAAGAAAACTATCGCGCCCGTAAACTGCGCATTGTCTTCCTTGCCACGGGTGAAGATATCCGCAGTAATTCCGCCAGTTTCCACATCAGAGTGCGTGAATTACTGACAGAATTGATGCCTTTAATGCCGATAAGCGATCTTAAAGTTAAGGTCCGCGACCATCAGCATTTATCCTATGATCTGTTCGCAAAAGCCAAGGGCTATAAAGAAACCTATGGCTATAAACTGCGTGCCATCGGCCCAAGATATAAAGCCAGAAAGTGCGAGTTACCAGAGAACGTCAGCTCTCTCACTTATGTGACAGTAAGCTTGCCACTGAGCCGCAAACTTAAGCAGGGTTTATTACCTGACTCGGCAACCGACTTTACGCCGTTATATCAACATCTTGAAGATTGCTTCCTCAAAGCGGCAGCCAACAGACAACTGACGCGTCTTGCCATGATAGCAAATGGCTTAACCCCGCTGGTGCGTAACAGTAAGTTTGAAAAACTCGACAGCAAAGCCGAAGTACAAATGATAGGGTTCGATCCTAATGCGACTGAGCAGCAAGTGATCCGTCGCTGGAATGCCGATAACTTAGTCGAAGCCGCGCACTTCACCATAGTCGCGGGCACCAAAGACTGTGATGATTCAGGCTTCGGACGCTTTATGAACAATGTCGAAACAGCCCTGAAGGCCTTCGCCGCAGATATCGGTGTAGACCCAGAGCGTGAAGATCTCGTCGTACGCTTCCATCAACATATCAGCTATCAAATCTGATTAACGCGACATTCGATTCGCTAAAACCCAAAGGGCGCATTAAGCGCCCTTTTCTTTCTGAATGTATTCAAGCTGATATCGGGTGATAACCTAGCTTTTCAACCAATGCTTTATGATAGTCACCACTTTATCGTAATCATCATCAAAGCTATGGCCACCGTCTAACTCCATCACAGTCACATTCGGCTGTTTTACTACTGGGCACAAATGCTTAGGGGCATCATCGTCTTTGCCATATAAGCACAGCATAGGCACTGTCGTCTGCTTATTCACCTCGGGCAACGTCAGATAACTCGCGGACTCATTGCTAGACGTGACGATTTCACTCACATGCACTTCAAAATCCGACGTCTGCGAAGGTGACAATAACACCCCGCCGAGGATCTTATGTCGATACTTGAGTGGCAGATCATTAAGTACAAAAGGAATGATTTCAGCGCCAAAAGAATAGCCAACCAATACCACCTTTTGTGTGCCAAATTCGGCCTCGTACTTATCGATAATGGCCATAGTATCTTGAGTCACATCCTTGGGATCTTTTTGTTTCCAGTAGTATTTTAGCGAACTCCACCCCACCACTGGCCAGCCCTGCTGTTGCAATAACTGGCTCACACCTTGATCTAAATTAGCCCAGCCACCATCGCCACTCATAAAGATGACTAAGGGCGGCTTTTTCGCACTCGCTCTGTCATTTGCGCTATTAGCGACTGGCAGAAGTGTCAGGCCGAGTGAGTCAGCAAAGTCATCGGCTAAGACACTAAAGCTACTGCAAAACATCATCATAAGGCTTAGTATTTTCACAAAGGATTTATTCATTGTTCACCTACTTTTTAAATACACCGGTTGCACCACGACTCGTTAATGTCACTAAACTGCCCACCACAATTGGTAGAGATAATCCGCCATAACAAATCAAATACTTGGCCTCCCACGTTGGATTAAATTTATCCTTGTATCTTCTAAGCCCCTGAAAGTTATAAAACTTATTGCCCTTCTTATACACAACCTTCGCCAACTTAGTCCAAAATGGCACCAACGCTCTGTCGGTCAAGCCTGACATCGGCGCCATCCCGAGATTAAACCTCTGATAGCCTTGCTGTTTTCCCCATAGCAATAGTTCAGTAAACAGAAAATCCATGATATTACTGCTCGATACTTTAGGCTCGTAACGCATCAGATCGACAGAAAATTCAACCTGAGCAGCACTCGCCCAAATATTTGAAAACGCCACGAGCTCACCGTTTGCATACACTAATGCCATAGGTGTCGAACACAGATAGGCTGCAGAGAAATAGCCGACCGAAAACCCCTTTTCACGCCCTTGCTTCGCCTTCAGCCAAGTCGATGATATGGCTTCTAATTGCGGCAGTATGGCCCTCACTTGGCTCGCCTCAATCACAGCAAAACTTAAGCCTTCACGCAGCGCCTTGGCATGACTCTGGCGCAAACTCCGATAGTGACTCGACGGTAAGTCAAATTGGTCGAGCTGAACAATCGCCTCCTCGCCTAATTTATATAAACCTAATCCTTGCTCTAAAAAGCTCGGCAGATATTTTTGCGTCACTTGATAAAACACCGGCCAACCGTCGTAGGCATCGCATAACTCCCTAAACTGCCACAACAAATCATCAAATTTATGTTGATTACCAATAGGATCGCCCATTACCACCCAGCAATGTCCAGCCCTTGCATACATAAGAAAGGCGTCTTTATCCTCGTTAAATAGGATTGATTTATCTTGCACTAAGGCTAAATAGCCATGACTGCTCGGCGACTGCGCGACAATCTCCATCGCCTGCTTTAATGAAGGCGTGTCCAGTTGTGGTGATTTAAGCTGAGTACGAGACGAGAAATAGCGCACGGCAAAGGCAAGCACGATAAAGATAGCAATCGCTCCTCCTCGCAATGCTCGCGATACATGGCTATCGGGGGAGAAGATAAACCAGAGTGAATGATCATAATCAACATCTTGATAGGAGAAAAATAATACCCAAATCATCAAGAATAAGGCGGCAGAAAGTGATAACAGCCAACCCAAAGAGTATTTAATCCCGACGACTGAACCCTTTCGATAGAACAAATTCTCACATGGCCACATCAATGCGTACACTAATCCGATCGCGAGTGATATTTCCCATTCCGCGCCCTTAAGCATAATAAATAACATGCCCACCAACAGCAGTTTTTTTGTTAATTCAAAGGCATTATGGTAGCGTTTAAATAACCCATGGGATAACAACAATAGCAAGACACCACTCACACTCAAAATGATGCTCGATATTTCGATGATCGGCAGCGGTACTAACTCACCTAACCAGTGATACTTATGAATAATTGAAGGGTTAACCACTGACAAGAGTAATAATAAACCCGAGCTAAATACACTGATACTCAGTAGCGGTGGTAACAGTTGGCGGATAAATGCAATTCGAGTATTTAATTTTACAATTTTATCTTTATTTGATAGCGCGATCGTAATAACAAAGTATGCCAAAGAAATTAAAAATGGAATAATGTAATAAATGATCCGATAGACAATAATGGCGCCGAGGATTTGCTCAACCGGTAAATATTGCGATAAGGCCACAGTTACGACGGACTCGAACACCCCAATACCACCCGGCACATGGGCAAGCACCCCAAGCGCATTCGCAACAAAGAAAATACTTAAGACCTGTATATAGCCCAAATTCTCTACCGCGGGCAGTAAGCTATAAAACAAGGTTCCTACGACAATCCAATCAAGTGAAGACACCAACAACTGTCTTAAAGATACAGATAACAGAGGTGGCGTAATTTCAAAGCCTCGAAAATTAAATGGCTTTTTCCGCAGCACACTCATCAGTAAATAACCTAATACACTGAGCAGCATGCCAATACCGAACACTGTGGTTAAGGAAAATAGCCACGTTGGTAAAGGTAAGGCTGATAATTGTTCAGCGGGAAAGCATACCAGTGCAATACCAAAAATAAAAAAGAGTCCGAGGAAGAATGTCACTGAACATGAAATGACTATTTGAGTAATTTTATTACCACTTAAGCCAAGTTCGGAATAAAACTTATATCTTATCGACGTCCCCGTTAACAGCGAGAAACCTATGGTATTGGAGAACGTAAAACCCAGAAAAGAAATAGGGACTATTTTACGATAAGGTATCTCCTTATCGATATTCCGAACGGCAATAAAGTCGTACAAGGTTAATAAAGAGTAACTTCCCACTGTGAGTAGTGCTGCACATAACAACTCAACAAATGAAAATCCTTTAACCTCTTTAATAATGTCACTTAATTGATATTCTTGCTCTAAATTATAAAGCAAGAGTAATGAGACAGTGAATATTATAAGGCTAATAAACACCCGCAATCGTCTCCCCATGTTAATCTCCAGCACCTAAGACTGATTCAGCTAAGGTTATTTAACGTCAACATTGAAACAGCATTAAAAATTAATTAACTTTAGTTTAATTTGTAACACCACTTTATCGACGGGATTTTTAACATAGGGATATTACATTCGCAATGGATTTACGCATTTGCTGCATGACGTTTTATTAATGTGCCTAACAAGCTGATAGCAATAGTGAGTGAATGATTTTAAATTGAGGGGGGGATAATATAAAAGCCAAAAAAATCTGCAATAGATACGCAGCTTTGGGCGTTAAGCGAAACAAAAAAGTGTGAATACTCAAAAAAGTATCCACACTAGATTCCGTTACATTGGACGGTTTTTCTCGATAAGACGATTAAAAATGGCATTCACAGATAAAGATGCGCCATGGGCAATTTTATCGGCAAGTTTCTTTCTCACCTGATAACGCATCTTATACACAGTACGCTCTGCGGCAAGTGACATAATCACATCATCACTGGTCGAAATCGCATCGACTAACCCTAATTCAATGGCTTGCTGGCCATACCAATGCTCGCCCGTGGCTACTTTCACTAAATCCAACTCAGGGCGATATTTACCGACAAACGCTTTGAATAAGACGTGGGTTTCTTCGAGTTCTTCTTGAAACTTCTGTCTTCCCTCATCGGAGTTTTCACCAAACACTGTCAAGGTGCGTTTAAAATTACCGGCCGTATGTTGCTCATAATCGATTTCATGCTTTTTCAGCAAACGATTAAAGTTCGGCAGTTGAGCGACAACACCAATTGAACCAACAATTGCAAAAGGCGCCGCATAAATTTTATTCGCAACACAGGCCATCATATAACCGCCACTGGCAGCCACTTTATCAACGCATACTGTTAGCGGAATTTCGGCTTGGCGTAGACGGTCAAGCTGGCTGGAGGCTAAACCGTAGCCATGCACCATACCGCCACCACTCTCGACATTAACAACCACTTCATCGCCTTTTTCCGCGATAGCTAAAATGGCACTGATTTCTTCACGCAGTGACGCAACCTCAGCAGCATCGATACTGCCCTTGAAATCGATCACGAACACTTTGCCCGTGCTAGTATCATCAGCAGCTTTGTCTTTCGCCTTTTCTTCAGCCTTTAATTGCTTTTCATAGGCTTTGAATTGCTTCTTTGAAAGGAGTTCTTCTTTTAAGCCATGCTTCAGTTCTTCTAACTCTTCAGACAGGTTAGTGATCCTCAGCTCGCCCTTATCTGACTTATGTTTAACAGTGGAAGCCAACACCACTATAATAACCGCAACGATTGCGACCACTATCGTGACGGCTTTCGCCAAAAACATTCCATACTCGTATAAAAATTCCAAAGTGCTCTCCGTTAGGGCGTTACATCAATCAGTCAATTGCGCGCTATTCTAACAGCCTAAAGGCCCATAAAAAAACCCAGCATTCGCTGGGTTTTTCCGATTAAGCGCAGATTAGTTAGGACAAGTCGCAATGACATCACTGTTTGTCACTAAAATCGTCGCATCGCCTTTACCTGCAGTCGCAGCATAGGTTGCTACTTGAGTCTGCATTTCAACGGTAGCAGCGGCAGCCATACCATCTGTAGCGTCCGTTTCACCTGGGCTCACAATCGAACTATGGTGACCTTTAGAGAAACGCACTACGCCATGACCTTTACTCGTACTATCGACACAAGGTAGGCCAATAGCAGAGATCAGCGGCTCAGTGCCCGATAACGGGAAGTTATCTACACGGTTCGGTAACACTTGATCAGGTAAGTTACCGTTGCCATCACCGGCTATTTCAATTAAATGAACAGGTAGACCCGTCGCTTTTAACGTAGCGGCATGGTTAATTGGATCAGCAGAATCCACAGCCGTTTGAACCGCAAAGGCAAACGTTGGAATAAACTGGGCATATACCGCCTGCACCAGTGCCGTATATTCAGGACTCCCCACCTCATACCCTGCAGTATTAGCCTTATCGACCAGCGCTTGGAAAGTCGCAGATGCCTTGATATTGCTAAACAGCACTGGACCAAAGGTTGCTGAACCCGCAAATGATCCTGCTAATCCCCCTGCTGGCGCGGCTAAGGATACAGCCTTGATGCCATATGCATTTGGCAAGGCATCACCCGTTGCTGGATTCTTCATGCCGGTGCTGGCATAGGTCGCAAAATCAGTGCCGACAATGGCGCCTAAACTCAGACCTTGAGCACTGATTTTAGACACGTCAAATAATTGTGGCTGACCTGCTTGTGCTAAGCCCTGTGCTAATCCTGTTAGAGCAAGACGAACACCTAAATGGTCCATCGTCGCTTGACGGAAATTATCACGCACCGACAAAGTACTAGAGATATTCACGAATACCAACGGATTACCATTTTTAAAGGCATCTGGTGTACCGACTACAGCCCCAAAAGAAGGATCGGTCGCAGAGACTTCATAAACCCCATCGCCGTTAGCATCGAACGAACGCGCCCCATGCAGTGGCATATCAATAGCAATAGTGGCAACGCCCATGGCCGCATACGAACCCGCATAGGCAAGTGACATTTCTTTGCCGCCACCTAAACCGTGCAGTGCGATTGTTGTTGGCCAGCCAGCCAATGGCGCTGTCGCTAGATCAGGATTATTGTACAGCGCTGCTAATTTAGCTGCATTAGGGATTGAAATCAGTACAGGTACTGTTTCATATCCTTTAATCGCTGGAATTGGGTTGAACTTGGTCAGATGCTTAGTTTTATCTACCGCTGTACCATCGTCTAACAACCAAGTTTTACCCGCCATTAGAGACGGATTGGCTAACGCATCGGCAGGGTTCGCAATACCATTGGCCACGGCTTGCATACCAAAATTATTTTGGCTGAGTGTGCCCGCTTGCAAAGCTAATAGTACCGAGACTGGGCTATCGCCTTGTGCTTTCCAATGACCATTAATTAATGGTTTGCCTTCTGCTGATAAACAACTGACCGAAGAGCAGTCACCGTAAATCGGCAGTTTGATTTTAGCGCTATACACATCGGCTAAATAAGCGGCTTTAAAGGCAGCACTATTTGAGTCCGTTAATCCCGCCGCTTGTGCAACAGTTATGCCTAAAGGCGTTGGCATCTGGGCAAAACTTGGCGCATAGGGAGACCCTGATTGTACCATCAATAGTTTAGTGGTTTCATACACATTAGCGACAGATTGTGTGGTGAATAAGCCGGTAAAGCTTATAGTTGATAAATCAACATTATGAGCCGCAGCTATGCCTTTCTCATAACTATTAATCAAAATCTGTAGGGACTTTTGTTCTGGTAACGGTAAGCCTAATGTATCAGAATCCATTCGAACCGCTTTATAAGTGCTAGATGTTACCAATGACTCGCCTTCAGAATCTCGTATGACATTAGTTGTTGCATAAATATACGATTGACCTGCTTTCAACGGCTTAATTGGAATGATGACAATCTGTTTACCGACAGCTTTAGAAACAAAGTCTACGCCAAATTGTAATTCACTACCGACTTTACAAGCCGAAGCCGATGGTTTTTGCTTACATTCAGGATCAGATGATAAAGGACCACCGACAGTGGCTTCAAACATTCTAACTGCACCGGGTAATCCAACGGTGTCTTCATCTAATGAAAGTACAACGCCCTTATGGACAAGCGTCACGTCATCAATTGGAATTGTAATGGGTGAAGTCGTAGACCAACCATCTAAAGCACCCAAAGCCATTTGAGGATCAGTGTAATCACTAGTGCCATCAGCCTTTTCCTTAGGCATATTTAATGTACCATCAACAGTACCATTAAATATTAGATCATTCGGAGTCGATAAAACTGGTGAAACCTTATTACCTGGATCAAATCCAATCGTTATACGCGATTCAGGGACGAGCGGTTCTGTCTTATCCTTGAGTTCGTTATAACTGTCCTCACCACATCCTGTGAGGCCCAGTGCAGATGCAATCGCAACACCCAAAATGAGTCTTTTCATCTTTTTTCCCCAAATCTTGTTGTAATAGTTTTGTTTTCCCCAAGAAATTAGTCACAATAGCTTTTAAATCTGTGACCAATAGGGCTTATGTTAGCCCCTAACTCATTTCAAGTTAACGTAAAAATATTGAGTTAGCCACAAGTTTGTCACAAACATTTTAGCTATTTATAACAAAGTTTCATTCATTTGTTTGAAACATGCGTTTATCACTTCGGCGACTCTAGAAGTGGCGGGCATTCTCGCCAAGAGGAAAAAGAGACTCATGTTGGAATATCAAGCAGCAAAAGATTTACTCAAAGGCAAAACAATTTTAGTGACAGGCGCTGGCGCTGGCATAGGTCGCACCGCTGCCATTGAGTTTGCAAAGCACGGCGCCACTGTGATTTTACTCGGTAAAACAGTGAAAAAACTAGAAGCGGTTTACGATGTCATCGAACAAGCCGGTTATCCAAAACCTGCCATAGTGCCATTAGATCTTAAGGGCGCGACGGAGCAAAATTATCGCGATATGGCCGATACCATAGCCGAGCAATTCGATCATTTAGACGGCTTATTACATAACGCGAGCCTGCTCGGTGCCCTAGGCCCGTTTGAACACATAGATATTTCATCACTCGAAGACGTACTCAAAGTGAACGTCACGGCCCAAGTTATGCTAACTAAAGCATTACTACCTGTGATGCGCCAAGCACCCAGTGCATCGATTATCTTTACGTCGAGCAGTGTGGGTCGTCAAGGCCGCGCCTACTGGGGACCTTATGCCTTCTCTAAGTTTGCCACCGAAGGCATGATGCAAGTCCTCGCCCATGAGTGCGATGGCACCTCGGTTCGGGTCAACAGTATCAATCCAGGTGCAACCCGCACTGAGATGCGCGCTAAAGCCTACCCAGCTGAGAATCCACTGGATCTCAAAACCGCAGAAGAGATCATGCCGACCTATTTATATTTAATGGGTCAAGATGCTAGCGCAGTGAATGGTCAGCAGTTCAACGCTCAGTAATCGCATCGCTTATCGGTTTAGCAGTATGATTCAGCAATAATAAAGGGCCTATTGATGGCCCTTTATTATTTTAGATATTCGCAAGATGGAGCTCTGTATTAATCCATGGGAATAAACAGCATAAAAACGCCGCACCGCCAATCTTAACTTAACTGAATTTTTGCAAAATAAATCATCGTTTTAGCTTTAGCGGCTCTGCTTGATTCATCAAGCAAATTCTGCGTATCTAGCGGTGAGTCAGCTAACTCATGGCTTGAGTAATAACTTACCCACAACTCATTTCCGTCAATCACAACGCCCGCATAACTGGTATCGCCCTTCGATGGCAGTGTCAGTAGTTCTTGAACCACGCCAGTATCAGGATGAATTTCAACTAAAGCCGTTCGAACTTGTTCATCGTATAAGCGCACCACAGCCAACAGGCGGGATTGATACATCAACATCACTGGCCCACCAATGCGCTTATCGAGTTCTTGCCATTGCCAATCGGTGAATGGCGCGCGACTGTGACCGAGTAAACCAACAAATTCAGGGCCCCAAACGGGATCGCGCCTCAAGAGACAAAAGCCGCTGTCTTGATCAAAAACAATGGCTGTTTCGTTGACATAACCTTGATTATTAAACACCTTTAGCCAAGTCTTGAACTGCACGCCATCATCACTCTTATACAACCGAGTGTCACCATCAGGTCCTGGGCGATAGCCCACACCATAGAGCGTATTTTGATGCTCGGTTAAACGCCATAACCAATAGCCCTTATCAGCTATCTTTAGCGCATCCGACCACACTCGCCCATCGGCTGAGCGCCAAAGATGTGATTGAAGACCCGACTTATCATGTAAGGTCCCGCCACCGAGTAAAAGCAATTCCCCTTGATATTCAATCAGTTTACCGTCGCGTAAATCAGCCTCTTCCGAACGAATAAGTGCCACGCTCTGCCACGTCTCGCCGCCATCCACTGAACGTAGAATACGCAAAGCGCCATCGGGTGACACATGGGCAGTCCCTTCACGGAAAACACAAAAAAGTGCTTCCTGAAACGCGATTAAATCGGTAAACGCATTATGGGCAGCTTGCTCCCAAATCCGTCGCACTGAAATTAGCTTCATCCATTCACTCCTCAATCCAGCTGACTCTTGTTATAACATAGCTGCAAATAACAGAAAGCAAAAAGGCCGCTAAGCGGTAATGCCGTTCACTTAAGAGTGAACGGCATTTTTCTTTGGTCTAACCGGAAACTTGTTTTTGCTCATTTTAAGGACTCGTGGATAAGCCCTTTCCCGTTTACCATCCAAC
>NZ_JAJAEF010000045.1:0-14369 GCF_020447145.1 Shewanella sp. SR1
ACGCAGGAACCGCTATCAGATGGGCAAATCTAAATCTCGCATTACCAATTGGCCGGAATATAACAAGGCGTTGACCAACCGAGGCTCACTGACTTTTTGGATAGACGAGCAGGCGCTCAACCTCTGGATATTGACGGCCGTTTCACCAATGGTCAGGTCAAACTGAGTACACTGCAGGGATGCGGCAACTGGCAGGCTCAGACTGGAACGCGCATTGAAACTCCATACGCCAAGACTTCCGGCTACGCCAGAGAGGGTTAACCCCTTCAGGAAAGTTCGTCGAGACGTTTTCAACAGCATGCGCATTCCCTTATTTAAAGTATGGTTACTGACAGAATTCGAGAACCGATTTAAATTAAATTACTGGTTCATCCACTTACAATGAAATGAAGCTAGCACACCTTAAGAAACAAATTCATTACAATCGTGTAATGTACATAGCTGTATTACATTTACGTCATCTTCCCCACAGGTTGATTATTTTTATATATGATCATAAGGACATCTTTTATGTACCTCAGAAGGTAATTACACATGAATATATTAATCACGACCACTGCGTTTACAGCTTTATTTTGTGGGGCAGCTTTTGCTCAGTCCAGTGATATTGCCCATGAAGCACATCGATTTGTTAATAATGCCTCAGCCGTCAGTCATGTGAATTCCTCGACGCATGAAAATTTGCCGGACAGGATTAATAAAAACAGCACGCCCTCATTCTCTGAAATGAATGAACATGAAAGGGCCATTGTTGCTCATTCATTTATGAACAACAGCCCGTCCTATGCACATCAGAAAATGATTGAGGAACATAAAAAAATGCTGTCCGAGAGTGGTGAAAATTCAAAGACCTTCTCTTCTTCTTTTAACGAACTGAATGCCGGAGAGAAAGCCGCCCTCGTGCATGAGCAGGTCAATAATGCCGGTGCGGAAGCTCATCAGACGCAGGCAAGAAAGCTTCGCGGCCTGTATTCGTCCAGGTAACTGCAGGCGGGTTAGTGCTTAGCGTCAGGTGCGCAGCAGGGCTTTACTGACGGGTTACGTAGCAGGACATGAGCCCCATATTGCTCTGCCGTAACCTGTTTCAGTCCCGTTAATCATCACCGTCGGGCTGGTCATACAGTTCCCAGAGCTTCAGGAGCAAACGGGAAACAAGATATGTTACAAAAATGACGACCATCAACGGTGCTCCCGATTAACTGACAGATGACACGCCTCCTGAAAACCCCTAGCATACGCCGCAGTGTTCATGCTAACGGCGAATTCCAGTAAATGTATTCTACCGATGTCGTAAAAGAAAATGCCTGCCTTTCAGCCACCCGCTCGGGGCTGGAATCGAACGAGATCGCTACTCTTCAGCGCTCCTTGCCTTCCCGGTTTAATCTGCGGCATTTGAAAAAAATGAATCATTAAAACTCGTACTGCAAAAGAAAGCGGGAAAATCACATGTCGTGGCCTATAAATTTACGTCCGGTTCATTTAATTACACGGCGTATCGTATATCAGATAAAAAGTTCTATAACCTTTCCGATACTTCCGGGAAAGGCAGTCTCGATTATCCGTTACCGGCCACAGCAAGACTCAGTTCGCCTTTCAATCCTGCAAGACTTAACCCGGTATCCGGAAAAGTGAGTCCCCATAATGGCATTGATTATTCCATGCCCATGAACACGAAAATAGTCAGCGTCATCGACGGAAAAATCACCCGGGCCGAATACAACAGTACCATGGGATATTTTGTTGAAGTAACGGGAAAAGCCGGTGTTAAAACTCGCTATCTCCACCTCAATAAAATACTCGTTACTAAAGGGGCCAGGGTTACACGGGGAGGTGCTATTGCGTTATCCGGTAACAGCGGACGTTCATCCGGTCCTCATCTGCATTACGAGCTGGTCATCAATAACAACCCTGTTAACTCTCTGGCGTTCCGGGCAGCGGCACCCGCTGATAACAAACTCGAACAGCATGCCTTTGCGCATGCCAGAGACTACGAACGATACTTGGACTGATAACGGGACCGCGACGCGGCCCCGTCTGCCGGATTAATTTTTTTTATCGTTTTCACTTCCGTGATGTTGATGATCTCCATGCCCTCCGTGGCCGTGGAAAAGATGCATTAGCGGGCAGACCAGCAATAACAGATATGGCCAGTAACCTGCCACATGTGACCAGTGTTCGCGCAGGAGGGCAAATGCCGCGATCGCGGCGACAGCAATAAGCGCATAGGTGGTACTTTTCATACTGGACTCCTTCTGTTCGTAACTGACCCTTCACTCAGTGTTATTTCCCGAGCCTGACACTTTTCAGACGCAACGCATTCACAATGACGCTGACGGAGGAAAGAGCCATGGCCGCCGCCGCAATAACTGGCGACAGCAGTATTCCATACACAGGATAAAGCAGACCTGCAGCCACAGGCACGCCAAGTGCGTTGTAGATAAATGCAAAAAACAGATTCTGTCGGATATTTTTCATGGTGATCTCTGACAGATGACGGGCCCTGTTCAGTATCATCAAGTCGCCTTTGAGAAGGGTGACTCCGGCACTTTCAATTGCCACATCTGTACCCGTTCCCATAGCTATGCCCACGTCAGCCGCTGCCAGCGCCGGGGCATCATTTACACCGTCCCCCGCCATCGCAACCACATGACCAGACGCTTTCAGTCGGGTTATCACTGCTTTTTTGCCGTCAGGCAGAACCCCGGCTTCAACCTCATCTATTCCCAGTTTCCGTGCGACTGCTTCAGCAGTAAGCTGGTTATCCCCGGTGAGCATAACAATGCGGATCCCCGCCTGACGCAAAGCTTTAAGCGCATCCGGCGTGGTTGCTTTCACGGGATCCGAGATAGCTATCAGGCCTGCAAGGTACCCATCTGTGGCCACATAGATAACGGTAGCGCCTTCCATCCGCAACGTATCCGCAACGGCCTTTTGATTATCAATAACGATACTGTTTTCCTGCATAGCCAGTTCATTACCAATAACAACCCGTTGACCTTCAACATCGCCTGAAACACCTTTCCCCGACGGAGCATTGAAATCACTGACTGCGGGTATCATGATCCCCCTGTGCTGGGCTGCCCGGACTACAGCCATACCCAGCGGATGCTGCGAGCCTTTTTCCACTGCGGCCGCTACATGTAAAAGAGATGCTTCCCCACCCGGATTGAGACTGATAATCCCTGTCACCGTAGGCGAACCTTCCGTGAGCGTGCCTGTTTTGTCGACAACCAGCGTGTCCACTTTTTCAAGACGCTCAAGGGCTTCGGCATTCCTGATTAACACCCCGGCCTGGGCTCCTTTGCCTACCCCCACCATTATCGACATCGGTGTGGCCAGCCCCAGTGCGCAGGGGCAGGCAATAATCAGGACCGACACAGCCGCAATCAGACCGTGCGCCATCCTGGGCTCGGGCCCCCAGACAGACCAGATCACGAAAGCAACAACCGCGATAAGTATCACCAGAGGAACAAACCAGCCTGAAACGCTGTCAGCCATTCTCTGGATGGGGGCACGCGAACGCTGTGCATCAGCGACCATCTGAACAATTCGTGAGAGCATCGTTTCATCACCTACTTTCTCTGCACGGATGATAAGACTACCTGTCTGATTAATCGTCCCCCCAATGACAGGGTCACCCTTCGTTTTGGTAACCGGCATAGACTCCCCGGTCACCATCGATTCATCAACGGTTGTTTTGCCTTCGATCACGATACCGTCGACCGGAATACTCTCTCCAGGTCTGATGCGGAGCTTATCGCCAGGCAGGACATCTTCCGCATTAATATCCGTTTCATGACCGTCATGATCCAGCCGTCTGGCGGTTTTGGGGGCAAGGTTCAGAAGCGCAGTAATGGCGCCTGAGGTTTGTTCCCGTGCCCGCAGCTCAAGAACCTGTCCCAGCAGAACAAGCACCGTAATAACTGCTGCGGCTTCAAAATAAACGGCCACCAGGCCATCCATGTTTCTGAACGATGCAGGAAACCAGTAGGGGAAGACGGTTGCAATGACGCTGTAAACCCAGGCTACGCCGGTCCCCATTGCAACAAGGGTAAACATATTCAGGGAGCGGTTACGTAACGACATTCCGGCCCGGGCGAAGAATGGCCAGCCACACCACAACACGACAGGGGAGGCCAGAAGCAGCTGCAGCCATGTGTTGTACTGTGGCGGTACTGTATTCCTCAAGTCGGGAAACAGATGAGATCCCATTTCGAGTACCAGAACCGGAAACGCCAGCAACAACCCCAGCCAGAAGCGTCTTGTCATGTCGTGAAGTTCATCACTCGGCCCCGTGGATGCCGTAGCTACGAGCGGCTCCAGTGCCATTCCACAGACAGGACAGCTTCCGGGACCACTGCGGCGTATCTCCGGGTGCATCGGACATGTCCACACACCTTCAGAATTCTCTTTTTCCGCCTGGTGGTGAGGCTGTTTTATCTGATCAGGGCTGACTTCGTGATGATCGTGGTGATGGTGATGGGAATGTTCACTGGCATCTTCGGTAAGATAACGATCGGGATGGGCTTTAAATTTACTCTCACAGCTGGCGGAGCAGAAATAAAGTTGATGGTCCTGGTATCGAATGCTGCTGTGCGCCCTGTCGGGCAGGATGGCCATCCCGCACACGGGATCTCTCACCTTATGCAATACGTGGCCCTCGTCCGGGGATAATGTCTGCTCAGAAGCAGTCTGGTTGTTGTGTTGCACTGCATTGTCATTTTTCACAGTAACTCTCCTTATGCATACCGAAGCATCTTCTGTCTTCAGGGTATGTCATGGATGCGATTACCACGAATATCGCCGGCACAGGAGTGCCTGCTACCGGCGTCCCGTTATCAGCCGTTCCGCTGACTATTCGATTCGCTGGAAGACTTTTTTACTTCCATCCGGTGAGAATGCGATAACATCGTAAGCCTCTTTTCGGGCTCCCATCTCCATTCCAGGACTTCCTGCTGGCATACCGGGGGTGGCGAGACCGTATATACCCGAACCAGACTGCATTGCCTTATGTATCGTTGTCGCAGGCACATGGCCTTCAATGATCAAATTACCGGCAACCGCGGTATGACAACTTCGTAGTCCTGCAGGAATAGCATGCTTTTCTTTCAGGGCTGACAGCGCCTGATCATTCATGACGTGAGTTCGTACTTCAAACCCGTCTTTTTCCATCGCTTTGCCCCACAGGGAACAACAGCCACAGTTTTCAGATTTGTACATATCAATCACTTTTTCACTCGCCATCGCGGGTAGTGAAAGGCCGAGAGCCAGCGCCATTAGAACCACTTTTTTCATACTCACCTCTGTATATTATCGATATAAACCCTGACGTCTGGGTGAATCAGTAAAGAAGGACACCCACAGGGGGTGCCCTTTCAGGTTCAGGACACGCTTTTTTTATGTCTGCGCAGCCAGATTAATTTGTAGGCGGCAGGAATAATGAACAGGGACAGCAGCGGAGCCGTGATCATCCCACCAATCATGGGTGCCGCGATACGGCTCATGACTTCTGAACCTGCACCGGTTCCCCAGAGTATTGGCAGCAGACCCGCAACGATCACCGCCACGGTCATCGCTTTCGGCCGGACACGCAGTACGGCACCATGATAGAGGGCTTCATCAAGGCCTTCCGGTGTGAACGTCTCTTTACGGGACAATTTCGGGTGCGCTTCAATGGCATGACGCAGATACATCAGCATGACCACGCCAAACTCTGCTGCCACCCCGGCCAGGGCGATAAACCCGGTTCCGGTCGCCACTGACATATGGAAGCCCTGCCAGTACAGGAACCATATCCCGCCAACCAGGGCAAACGGCAGGCTCATCAGGATCAACAGGGCTTCATCAACCCTGCGGAATGCCAGATATAACAGGATGAAGATGATCATCACCGTCATCGGTACCATCAGTTTTAATTTCTTATTGGCGTGCTCGAGTAATTCAAACTGTCCTGAGAATGCCACACTGGTCCCCGGTCTCAGTTTCACTTTCTCACTGATGGCCGTCTTAATATCGTTCACCACCGACACCATGTCCCTGCCGCGGGCATCAACATAAATCCAGCTGGCTGGCCGGGCATTTTCGGTTTTCAGCATGGTTGGTCCGGAAACGACCTTAATATCGGCAACATCGCCCAGCGTAATTTGCTGCTTCATTGGGGTCAGGATTGGCATCTCTCTCAACGCCTGCGGACTGTTACGGTAATCCTGCGGATAGCGAATGTTAATAGGGTACCGGGCCACGCCTTCAACCGTCTCACCCACCATAGCCCCACCGATTGCTGAAGAGACGAACAGCTGGACGTCGCCCACAGTCATCCCGTACCGGGAAGCTTTTTCCCGGTTAATGTCCACATCAATATAACGTCCACCTTCCAGTCGTTCAGCCAGTGCGGAAACCACACCAGGTACGGTTTTAGCGACTGTTTCGATACTCTGTGCTGTTACATCGATATCCGACAGAACAGTACCCGATACCTTAATACCTATCGGACTTTTAATGCCGGTTGAGAGCATATCAATACGGTTACGGATAGGCGGTACCCAGAGGTTGGCCAGACCCGGTAAACGGACGGTCCTGTCGAGTTCTTCAATAATCTTGTCAATCGTCATGCCTGGACGCCACTGATCCTCAGGTTTCAGTTGGATGGTGGTTTCCATCATTTCGAGCGGAGCAGAATCCGTGGCGGTCTCAGCCTTACCGGTCTTGCCAAAAACTGAGGCCACTTCAGGCACCGTTTTGATTAGTTTGTCCGTGGTCTGTAAGAGCGCAGCAGCTTCTCCAGGAGACACGCCAGGTAACGTTGACGGCATATACAACAGGTCACCTTCGTTAATCTTCGGTAAAAACTCGCCGCCCACCTGACTCAGTGGCCAGATAACAGTGAAAATGGATAAAGCCGCAACCAGCAGGGTTGTTTTTGGCCAGTGTAGTACCCTGAGCAGTAACGGGTGATACGCTTTAATCAGCAACCGGTTCAGTGGGTTACTGGTCTCAGCAGGAATTTTCCCGCGGATCCAGAACCCCATCAGAATAGGGATAACAATGATTGCCAGTATGGCTGCACCCGCCATGGAATACGTTTTTGTAAAGGCCAGCGGACCAAACAGACGCCCTTCCTGCCCTTCCAGGGTAAAAATAGGAATGAACGATAATGTGATAATCAGCAGGCTGATAAACAGCGCTGGACCCACTTCAACGGAGGCGTCAGTGATAACCTTCCAGCGGGTGGCATTATCAATCTGTTCCCCGGGATGCTGATGGTCCCACTCCTCAAGCCGTTTATGCGCATTTTCGATCATGACGATGGCGGCATCCACCATCGCTCCGACGGCTATTGCAATCCCTCCCAGCGACATAATGTTGGCATTCAGCCCCTGGAAGTGCATGACGATAAAGGCGATACACAGGCCAAGTGGCAGAGAAATAATCGCCACCAGGGCAGAACGGACATGCCAGAGGAACAGTGCGCAAACGACAGCAACAACGATAAACTCTTCAAGAAGCTTGTAACTGAGGTTGTCAATCGCACGATCGATTAACTGGCTGCGATCGTATGTCGTTACGATCTCCACTCCTTCAGGCAGGCTTGCCTTCAGCGTGTCCAGTTTATCCCTCACCGCCGTAATGACTTCGCGTGCATTTTTGCCCGAACGCAGGATCACCACTCCGCCAGCGACTTCGCCCTGACCGTTAAGCTCAGCGATACCACGCCGCATTTCCGGTCCCATTTGTATGCGGGCAACATCACGCAGGTAAACAGGTACCCCATTTTCCCCCGTTTTCAGGACGATATTTTTGAAATCATCAATAGTCTGAAGATAACCGCTGGCCCGGACCATATACTCTGACTGAGCAATTTCAACAGATGAGCCACCGGCTTCCTGGTTAGATGAGCTAAGAGCTTGTTTTACTTCTGGCAGACCGATGCCGTACTGCGTCAGTTTTACCGGGTCAAGCTGGATCTGATACTGCTTAACCACGCCGCCTACGGATGCAACTTCAGCGACATTAGGAATGGTTTTCAGCTCAAACTTCAGGAACCAGTCCTGCAGAGAACGCAGTTCTGAAAGGTCGAGTTTTCCGCTGCGATCGACAAGGGCATATTCAAAAATCCAGCCCACACCCGTGGCATCCGGACCGATTTCAGAACTCACCCCGGCGGGCAGTTTTCCCTGAACCTGATTCAGATATTCCAGCACGCGGGAACGGGCCCAGTACAGATCGGTGCCGTCTTCAAAAATGACATATACATACGAATCACCGAACTGTGAAAAACCACGCACAGTTTTTGCGCCAGGTACGGAGAGCATGGTGGTGGTAAGTGGATAGGTGACCTGGTTTTCTACAATCTGCGGGGCCTGGCCGGGATAGCTGGTTTTAATAATGACCTGCACATCTGACAGGTCAGGCAAGGCATCGACTGGCGTGTTAATAATCGTCCATGTACCCCAGATGCTGAGAAACAGGGCCCCCATCATGACCAGGAAACGGTTGGCGACAGAGCGCCGGATAATCCATTCAATCATCGTCGTCTCCTCAGTGCCCTGAATGCCTATTTACAGGCTGGTCAGACATTGCTGGCATACTGCTTTCTGTTTTTTCAGGATGGCGCATACGTTCCAGCGCGCCCGTAATATTGGCTTCGGAGTCAATGAGGAACAGACCACTGACCACCACGGTATCGCCTTCATTCAGGCCGGAGCCGATGCCGGACTGTTGTTGTGATTCATGCAGAACGTGGATCTGTTTCGGCACAAACTTGCCTTCATCATCAACAGTAATCACGCGCTGTTCTTTGCCGGTATCGATAACGGCCTGGCTTGGTATCAGCAGCATCTCCTGGCTCTTGGTATTGAGTTTCAGATAGGCATTCATGCCCGGCTTGAGAAACTCATCCTTATTAGAAACCTGGAGACGGACCTGAAGCGTACGGGTTGTCTGATCCACGCTGGGAAGAATGTTCCATTTTTCGACATGGAATGTTTTATCCGGATAAGCCGGTACCGAAATTTCAAACTGCGACGTATCTTTCAGCAGATAGGCGATAGATTCCGGCACTGCAGCGCTGATCCAGACCGGGTCCATCCCCTGAATCTGAGCCACCACCTTATCTTTCGAAATATTCATGCCGGTGCGCAGGTCAAATGCAGTAATGACACCATCAATAGGTGCTTTAATGGTAAAACGGGTCTGGATTGTGCGGGTTGAACGCAGTCTTTGAATATCCTCTTCCGGCATACCAGCCAGACGAAGTCGCTCCAGAACCCCTTTTATCTGGGTTGGCGTACCGCCTGTACCGGATAGCAGCAGGAACTCACTTTGTGCCTCAACCCATTCAGGAATGGTGATATCGATAAGCGGAGTGCCTTTCTTCACATGATCGCCAGTAGTCAGGGGATACACTTTTTCGACGAAACCGTCAGAGCGCGCCTGCACAATGACAAACTGATATTCGTTGTAACTGACATTAGCCGGAATTGTCTGAGAATAATTCAGCATTCCTCGCGTGACTTTTTGCGTTTTTAATCCCAGATTCTGAACCTGGGTTGGATCGATACGGATCCCGCCATTGCTTTTATCGCCACTTTCATCAGCATATTTTGGCACAAGGTCCATATCCATAAAGGGAGATTTTCCGGGTTTATCAAATTTGGTATCCGGTTTCATCGGGTCATACCAGAAAAGTACCTTTTTCTCCGGTGCCTTTTGTTCTGTTTGTACTGTTTTTTGTGATGAGTTTACATACTGCCAGGCAGTAACCGATATCAGCCCTCCTGCTAGGAGGCTGCTGATAATTATTGCAGCATATTTTATCTTTAAAGAAGCCATACAATTTCTCGCTGAAAAATCAAAACACCTGGCATATGCGCCCGATCATTCATTCACAGTAATCCCTTAATGAATGTTCAGGCGCACTGGATGTATTCGCTCCGGACAGTCAATCAGGATTGCGTAACGTTAATGCTTTTGAGTAAGGAGATATTGCCCTGCTGAATAAACGAGAAATCGACATGGTTGCCGATTTTCAGGGCATTGATAGCGTCGTCTGCATTAACAAAAGTGAAGCGCATGGTCATTGCAGGCCAGCCCACCGCAGGGATTGCTTCGTGCGAAATGGTGATCTTTTTACTATTCATATCAATGTCTTTAACGACACCGGTGCCCTTGATAACCTGCTGTACCGAAGCATCACTGGCAGCATTCATATCGCCATGCTGATGTGTTTCAGCATGAAGACCGGCAGAAAACATGACAGAGAAGGCACCAAATAAAACAGCTTTAAGTGAATTACGCATTTTTAATTTCCTGATTAATTAAATAAATTTATTCTACCCAACCGCCACCCAGCGCAGTAAACAGATTAATTTCGTTAACCTGTCGGGAATAGGTAAGATCGAGAATGGTTTGCTGCGTAGCGAAGAGGGAACGTTCTGCATCCAGCACTTCGATGTAACTGACAGCACCACTTGCATACAATCCTCTGGCTCGCTGGAGAGTTATCTGAAGTGAATCAAGATAACGCTGCTGTGACTCAAGTTGCTGGCTAAGGCTGTCGCGCAGCGCAAACGTGTCGGAAACATCCTTAAAGGCGGACTGAATTTTTTGTTCGTAATTAACCACCGACTGTTGCTGGCGAATTTCTGCCAGTTTGAGATTGGCTTTGTTCCTGCCGGCATTAAAAACAGGAATGTCAATTTTAGGGATAAAATTCCACATTCCGCTTCCTGGCGTGAAGAGACTGGACAGCTCCGTACTGCTTGCGGAAAGGCCACTGGTCAGGGTAATGGACGGGAAAAAGGCCGCCCGCGCTGCGCCAATATTCGCATCAGCAGCTTTCAGCTGGTATTCCGCCTCCATAATATCCGGTCGCTGCAGCAAAATTTGTGACGACAGGTTTGATGGCAGTTTAACTGGCGCGGTCTCACCGCCTTTCATCCCTTTTTCTGGCGGCAGTGCACGGTACGTTCCCAGCACCAGTTGCAGGGCATTGTTTGCCTGAGCCAGATCGCCTTCTCGTTTGGCTATCTCAGCGCGAGTACTTTCGATTTGTCCCCTGGCCTGTTCAAGCGCCAGCACATTCGTACTCCCGGTCACGAGCTGTTGCTCAACGAAAGCATAGGACTGTTCGTAATTTTTCAGCGTTTCCCGCGCGATACGGAGTTGTTCATACGCCAGTTGCTGGCTGAAATAGCTTTGTGAAACGCTGGAGACCAGCAGGATATGTACAGCCCGACGGGCTTCTTCGCTGGCAAAGTAGTTCTGGCGATCAGCGTCACTCAAGTTCTTGAGCTTGCCGAAAAAATCGAGCTCATAGCGGAGTTCCAGACCCGCGTCGTACTCCTGTGTGGTCGGCTTGTCGCCTTTCAGACCACCGCTGTAGGTGATCCCGGATGAGGCATTCAGCTGGGGATAACGATCTGCATCCGTGACGTTGAACTGGGCCCGGGCCTCTTCAACCTTCAGGGCAGCCATTCTCAAATTACGGTTATTAGCAAGGGCTTCCCCGATCAGCCGGGTAACCTGGGGATCGACAAAAAAGTTACGCCAGCCCGTATCCTGATAACCATTCACTGCTGGCGTCAGGCTGTTTCGGGACAGTGAAAACTGCTGGGGTACCGGTGCTGCCGGGCGCTGATATTCAGGTGCCAGAGAGACACAACCGGTCAGGATGAATATCGTGCTAATGCTGAGTAATTTTAATTTGAACATAACGCTTCTCGTCCAGGCAGACCTAGTAAATGGTTCAAATGAAGTCCAGAGTATTGATAGGGGTACTTTACCGAACGCTCTCTGTTTGTCGGGTGACAGGATAATGACAATGTTGTCATTTTTGCTGTAATCCGTTGATAATGATCGTGGGCGCAATAGAATGACCTTAGCAGCCAGCCGGGGAGCAAGATGAAAATATTGATCGTCGAAGACGAAATTAAAACAGGTGAATATCTCAGCAAAGGGCTTAGAGAGGCAGGGTTCGTAGTGGATCACGCTGATAATGGTCTTACCGGATATCATCTCGCCATGACAGCCGAGTATGATTTAGTCATTCTGGACATCATGCTGCCTGATATGAACGGCTGGGATATCATCCGGATGCTGCGCACTGCCGGAAAGGGTATGCCGGTCTTACTGCTGACGGCCCTCGGCACGATCGAACACAGGGTCAAAGGACTGGAACTGGGTGCGGACGATTATCTGGTTAAACCCTTTGCGTTTGCCGAACTGCTAGCCCGGGTGAAAACCCTTCTGAGGCGGGGAAACACGATGATCACGGAAAGCCAGTTTAGGGTGGCTGGTCTCTCGATTGATCTCGTATCCAGAAAAGTCAGTCGCGCCGGAAACCGCATTGTGCTCACCAGTAAAGAGTTCAGCCTGCTGGAATTTTTCATTCGCCATCAGGGAGAGGTTCTTCCCCGTTCCCTGATTGCCTCTCAGGTCTGGGACATGAATTTTGACAGCGACACTAACGCGATTGATGTCGCCGTAAAGCGACTCCGCGCTAAAATAGACAACGATTACGAGACAAAGCTGATCCAGACAGTCCGGGGCGTGGGCTATATGCTGGAGGTCCCGGATGCATAGCAAACCTTCCAGGCACCCTTTCTCACTCTCCCTGCGGCTGACCTTTTTTATCAGCCTGTCCACGATACTGGCTTTTATCGCCTTCACCTGGTTTATGCTGCATTCTGTTGAAAATCATTTTGCCGAGCAGGATGTCAGCGATCTTCAACAAATCAGCACCACACTGAACCGTATACTCCAGTCCCCGGAAGATCCAGATGAAAAAAAAGTAAGCAAAATAAAGGAATCGATTGCCAGCTACCGCAACATTGCCCTTTTGCTCCTCAATCCCAGGGGTGAGGTGCTCTTTAGTTCAGCGCAGGGGGCAGCACTACGCCCGGCCGTGAATTCAGCAGATTTTAGCGAGCACAGCCACGCACGGGATGTCTTTCTCTGGACGGTGGAGGATCCTGCGAGACCGATGGATACCGGGTCTGAAATGAAGATGGAAACATACCGGATTATCGCCTCCTCTGGCCAGGCGATATTTCAGGGCAAACAGCAGAACTATGTCATGCTGACTGGCCTCTCCATTAATTTCCATCTCCATTACCTCGATGCGCTGAAAAAAAATCTGATTGCGATTGCCGTCGTGATAAGCCTGCTGATTGTTCTGATCATTCGCATCGCTGTCCGTCAGGGGCACCTGCCCCTTCGTAATGTCAGCAATGCCATTAAAAGCATCACCTCCGAGAATCTTGATGCGCGGCTGGAACCGACACGCGTTCCCATTGAGCTGGAACAGCTGGTTATCTCGTTCAATCATATGATTGGAAAGATTGAGGATGTCTTTACCCGCCAGGCCAATTTCTCTGCCGATATCGCGCACGAGATCAGAACGCCCATCACCAATCTGGTGACGCAGACTGAAATCGCACTGAGTCAGGATCGAACCCAGAAGGAACTTGAGGATGTCCTCTACTCCAGTCTTGAAGAGTATAACCGGATGACCAAAATGGTCAGCGACATGCTGTTCCTGGCGCAGGCGGACAATAATCAGCTTATACCTGACAGGGTCCGGTTTGACCTCAGAGCAGAAGTCATGAAAGTCTTCGAGTTTTTCGAAGCCTGGGCCGAAGAACGCAATATCACGCTCAAATTTAACGGGATGCCCTGCCTGGTTGAGGGAGATCCACAAATGTTCAGAAGAGCGATCAATAATCTGTTATCCAATGCCCTGCGTTATACCCCGGAGGGACAGGCAATCACCGTCTCAATAAGAGAGCAAGAGAGCTTTTTTGACCTGGTGATTGAAAATCCGGGGAAACCAATCCCTGAAGAGCATTTATCAAGGCTTTTTGACCGTTTTTATCGGGTGGATCCGTCCAGACAACGAAAAGGAGAAGGCAGCGGCATCGGCCTTGCAATTGTGAAGTCAATCGTGGAAGCACATCACGGAAGAGTGCAGGTGGAATCGGACGTACGCTCAACTCGTTTTATCTTATCCGTGCCCAGACTGGAGCAAAGGATTCCGGAGCCCCAACACTGAGAAAAAAGATTTAAATGACAAAGATGTCATTAGCCTGTCATGCAGCAAACAGAAGCCATTCGATACTTATCAGGAAGGCTGGATTGCTTCATCAATACCCGGCGTCAGAGTACGCCAGGAAATGAATATCCAGCCAACTCCCGGAGAAATAAACACTGCCGGACTTGTTTCAGTTATGGAAATGAAAATATAGGTTGTGCTTCCCCCGGACAGGGACACCTTCGGTCAGAATTCCCTTTTCTTTAAACCAATTATGGTGCCCGACAGCATAATCGTGGATCTCAGACCAACCTTCGGCGCCAGCAATCACACCACACAG
>NZ_JAJAEF010000046.1:0-12458 GCF_020447145.1 Shewanella sp. SR1
CTTTGCAGCTTCGATGATGCTATGGTTTTTATCGAGGACTAATTGGGCTGCTTCAAGTTTGAATTCAGCACTAAATGTTTTTCTGGTTGTCGATCTCATGTGTTCACCTAAAGTCATCTACGAGGTAATAATATCACCTCTATTTAGGTGGCCAAAATTAGTGTGCCACTACACTTTTGTAAGGCAAAAATTTCTGTACTTCTGATTTGTTAGCATACTTACCCTGCTGATCCATATAATTCGTAAGATTATCGAAAGCAACGTAAATTGGCTTAATCAAATTATGAATAGTTAATTGGTTTGCTTTCTTAGCTTGTGTGTATGCATATCTAGCATACAAGGCGGATAATAATGCAATCAATGCTGATATAACGGCTAACCATTGCTCCCAATATTTCAAAGAAATCATAAAACCTCCATGCTGATAAACCAAAAAATATAGCGTATTAGTATTTATGCGTTGCACTGTTTACAGCTAATAAATCGCTTATGGAACTTATTATTTGAAACTAGTGGCCACTACAATATCGATGCTTTCCGATATGCTATAGGCATTTACTTTTTCTAGGTAGTCGCTTTTATACATATTTCAGCTAATTATTTGATTTTAAATAAATTTATAAAATATGTAGACATAGATTTTCACTTCGAGTTTGTTCAACACATTAGAAAGACGGGGATAGGCATAATTTCAATGCCTTAAATACTTACTGATAACATCAAGTCTCAAGGAATACACCATCCCCTCGGAGTTGCCGCAGGGCAAATGAAAATCGACGATTTTACGGACTATCAGATATACGCAGGACTTAACAAGAGTTAAGCAATGTCATGGAAGTGACCGTTGGCGGCATGGATGCCGTCGTCGAGCCCTCAGGGATGAGTTCATGGCGAGTCACTGAAATGACAGTGCTTAATTTATTGCTGCGGACAGAGTTTGAAATTTGAGCATGCAATCAAACATAAAAAAGCCCTGCAAGGTTAACCTTGCAGGGCTTTTTTCTTCTAGTGCGCAGCTAGCCGCTGCGCCACTCGATCAAGTTAGCTATTCAGATCTTGAAAGAACTTTTTCACGCCATCGAAAAAGCCCTCAGCCTTTGGGCTGTGCTTCTTTGACTCACCGGTTAAGGTGGCTTCAAATTCGCGTAACAGTTCTTTTTGACGATCGTTTAAGTTAACTGGGGTTTCCATAACCACTTTGCAGAGCAAGTCACCTACCGCATGGCTGCGAACCGACTTGACGCCTTTGCCACGTAAACGGAACATACGGCCCGTTTGCGTTTCGGCTGGGATCTTCAGGCTGACTTTACCATCCAGTGTTGGCACTTCAATCTCACCGCCTAGGGCCGCTTTACTAAAGGATATCGGCACTTCGCAGTAAAGGTTGTTGCCATCACGGACGAAAATCGCATGCTCACGCACACTGACCTGAACGTATAAATCCCCTGCTGGCGCGCCAAACTCACCCGCTTCGCCTTCACCCGCTAAACGAATACGGTCGCCCGTATCAACGCCGGCTGGGATCTTAACCGATAAGGTTTTGCTCTTTTCAACACGGCCATCGCCATGACACTTAGTGCAAGGATCTTTGATGATCTTGCCGCGGCCATGACAGGTTGGACAAGGCTGTTGCACCGCAAAGAAACCTTGGCGCATTTGCACTTGGCCTTGACCATGACAGGTGCCACAGGTGGTTGCAGAGGTGCCTTTTTTAGCGCCGCTGCCTTCACACAGATCGCAAGTCGCCAGTGTTGGAATCCGCAGTTCTTTGGTTAAGCCTTTAACGGCTTCTTCCAGTGATAACTCTAGGTTATAACGTAAATCTGAGCCGCGGGCCGCTTGGCGTTGACCGCCACGACGTCCACCGCCGAAAATATCGCCAAAGACATCACCGAAAATATCGCCGAAATCGCCTTGACCACCACCGTAACCACCGCCACCGCGATTAGGATCCACACCCGCATGACCAAATTGGTCGTAGGCCGCTTTTTTGTCGGCGTCGGTTAGGATCTCATAGGCTTCTTTAATTTCTTTAAAGTTAGCTTCTGCGGTTTTGTCGCCTGGGTTGCGATCTGGGTGAAATTTCATGGCCAGACGTTTGTAGGCCTTTTTAATTTCACGTTCGCTAGTGTCACGACTGACACCTAATACTTCGTAATAATCTCGCTTTGACATAATCTCATGCTTCTCAGCTGGTGTTGAACAAACGGGCGTTAGGGTTGCCCCGTAACGCCCGCCTAGAAATTAACGCTTTGAAATCAATCTATTGGATTGAAAACAAGTCATTATTTCTTGTCGTCTTTCACTTCTTCGAATTCAGCATCGACAACGTCATCGGCAGCAGCGTTAGCCTGTTTGCCCGCGTCGGCATTGTCGCCGCCTTGAGCTTGAGACTTAGCTTGAGCGATTTCCATCAGCTTAGCAGATGCTTCGATCAGTTCTTGAGTTGCCTTTTCAATGGCTTCTTTGTCATTGCCTTTGATAGCAGTGTCAACAGCATCCATCGCAGCTTGGATTTTCTCTTTATCTTCGCTTGGCAGTGCATCGCCCGCTTCTTCAACTTGTTTCTTAGTTGCGTGAACTAAGCCGTCAGCTTGGTTGCGTGATTGCACTAACTCTTCAAACTTCTTGTCTTCATCTGCGTGAGCTTCGGCATCACGTACCATTTGCGCCACTTCTTCTTCGCTTAAGCCAGAAGATGCTTTGATGGTGATGTTTTGTTTCTTGCCGGTTTTCTTGTCTGTAGCAGACACATGCAGAATACCGTCAGCATCGATGTCGAACATCACTTCAATTTGTGGCTGGCCACGTTGTGCTGGCTCAATACCGTCTAAGTTGAACTGACCTAATGACTTGTTCGCGCTCGCTTGCTTACGCTCACCTTGCAGTACGTGAATGGTCACTGCACTTTGGTTGTCATCGGCTGTTGAGAACACTTGCTGCGCCTTAGTAGGAATAGTAGTGTTTTTCTCAATCAACTTAGTCATCACGCTGCCCATGGTTTCGATACCAAGAGACAGTGGTGTTACGTCTAACAGTAATACGTCTTTCACGTCGCCTGACAGTACGCCAGCTTGAATTGCAGCACCTACGGCTACCGCTTCGTCTGGGTTCACGTCTTTACGAGGTTCTTTGCCGAAGAAGTTTGTCACTGCTTCTTGAACCTTAGGCATACGTGTTTGACCACCCACTAGAATCACTTCGTTGATGTCTGTTACAGATAAATCTGCATCAGCCAGGGCAACTTTCAGTGGCTCTAATGTACGGAGAATCAAGTCTTCAACCAGCGATTCCAATTTAGCACGAGTGATTTTAATCACTAAATGCTTAGGACCTGTTGCGTCTGCCGTGATGTATGGCAGGTTCACTTCAGTGTGGTTGGTGCTTGAAAGTTCAATTTTCGCTTTTTCTGCTGCTTCTTTCAGACGTTGCATTGCTAATGGATCTTTACGCAGATCTAAGCCTTGCTCTTTCTTGAATTCATCAGCTAAGTAGTTGATCAAACGGTTGTCAAAGTCTTCACCACCTAAGTGGGTGTCACCGTTGGTTGCCAACACTTCAAATGTTTGGTCGCCATCGTTGCTGTCGATTTCGATGATAGAGATATCGAATGTACCACCGCCTAAATCGTATACCGCAACAATGTTGTCGCCTTGTTTCTTATCAATACCGTAGGCTAATGCTGCTGCCGTTGGTTCGTTGATAATACGTTTAACATCAAGACCTGCGATACGACCCGCATCTTTAGTCGCTTGACGTTGTGAATCGTTAAAGTAAGCAGGAACAGTAATAACCGCTTCTGTTACTTCTTCACCTAAAAAGTCTTCTGCGGTTTTCTTCATCTTTTTCAAGATTTCTGCAGAAACTTGTGGTGGAGCCATCTTGTTGCCACGCGATTCAACCCATGCGTCACCGTTGTCGGCTGCAATGATTTTGAATGGCATGATGTTCACGTCACGTTGGACTTCGTCATCTTTAAAGCGACGACCAATCAAACGCTTAATCGCGAAGAATGTGTTAGTCGGGTTAGTCACAGCTTGACGTTTTGCTGGCGAACCGACAATGGTCTCATCATCTGTATAAGCGATGATTGACGGGGTGGTGCGATCGCCTTCAGCGTTTTCTAACACACGTGCTTTGCCACCATCGAGGACAGCTACACAAGAGTTTGTTGTGCCTAAGTCGATACCAATAATTTTACCCATGAGGTCCTCCGAAAAATTTCATTCAATCTAAATTTGTTTAGTTGGTTTTGATATGGGGCTAGACGGTTGAAATATCAAGTCCATCGTTGGCCACCTTCTCTGCCTTGATACCTATATTGGGACAGGGAATTTAATTACAAGGGCGAACAAAAAAATTTTCTGATTTATCTTTCTCACATCTGCCGCGGGATAAAATATCCAAGCAGATAAAATAGTCTTGCTTATCACCCCAAGCTGTTATTCAATCTGCCCACATTTGGCGGATGTTTATCCATGTAAGGTAGCAGAGTGAAGTCTTCGAATTTAGCGTACGTGTATGGCATGGCGGCGGTCTTCCTCTGGTCTACAGTGGCCACGGCCTTTAAGATTGCCTTGAGTTACTACACGCCACTGCAACTGGTGTTTGTTGCCGTGCTCACGTCGATTATTGCCCTTGGCGGTATCCTGGCTTGGCAAAAGAAGCTTTCCTTACTCACGCAACAGTTTTTGCGCCGCCCTGCATTTTATCTAATCACAGGGCTCATCAATCCCTTCCTTTACTATGTGGTGCTGTTTAAGGCGTATTCCTTATTACCAGCGCAGCAAGCTTTGTCACTCAATTACACTTGGGCGGTATTGCTGCCGTTACTGGCTGCGCCTTTGTTAAAGCAACATTTGCGCAAGAGCGACATTACTGCGGCGCTGATTGCCTACACTGGGGTGTTTATCATTGCCACCGGCGGCGATATCAGCGGCTTTAGCTTTGATAGCCCGCTCGGGATCGGACTGGCGCTGACCAGCACCTTACTCTGGTGCCTATATTGGATCGTCAACACCAAAGATCAAGGCGATCCCGTGGTGAGTTTATTATTGAGTTTTCTTATCGGCTTACCTTTTATCGCCGTCACTTTAGTGCTGACAGATACCCTACCCAGCTTTAGTCTTAAGGCGATATTTGCAGGTATGTATGTGGGCTTGTTCGAGATGGGCATTACCTTCGTGCTCTGGTTAATGGCGTTGAAAACCGCCACTCGCACCGCGAACATCAGCACTATGGTGTTTTTATCCCCTGTGATGTCGATTGGTTTTATCGCGTGGATTTTGCAAGAAACGATAGCGATGGCCACCTATCTCGGCCTAGCCTTTATTTTATCAGGGATGATGTTGCAACAACTTTGGCCCCGTTTTACCGAGCGCAAAAGTAAGATAAGCCCAAAGCCAAAGCTCGCTGAATGATGGTTAAGAGATAGCTGAGTGATAATTGAAAATAGTTGAGTTGAATGATGGCTGAGTCATCACTGAGTCGCCGCCTTAAACAAGCTTGGCTCACTGCAATGAGACAGTTAAAGAACGTAAAAAACGAAGTGGCTAACGTTTTACATCAAAATTAAGCGCTAATATCACCCATTTTGTGAAGGAGTATGGAATGACCCCGGCCGTTCGATTGGCGAAAAAAGCCAAAATTGCGTTTGATATCCTAGAGTACAGCCACGATCCACACTGCGCCGCCTACGGCGAAGAAGCAGCCAACACCTTAGGACTCGAACCCGCACAAGTGTTTAAAACCCTTTTAGTCGCCATCGACAAAGCCCATGCGCCAATTGCCGTCGCCCTCGCACCCGTCGATCATCAGCTCAATCTAAAAGCCGTAGCAAAATGCCTAGGACAAAAGAAACTGCAAATGGCCGATGCCGAACTCGCGCAAAAATCCTCGGGCTATCTGGTTGGCGGTATTAGCCCGCTAGCGCAGAAAAAACAGTTACCGACCTTAATTGATGCCAGCGCTCAAGGTTTCGATAGGATTTATGTCAGCGCGGGCCGACGCGGTTTAGAGATAAGCTTAGCGGCCACAGACTTAGCCCAGCTTTGCAAAGGCGAATTTGCCGATATCAAGACGCTTTAAGCTATCTCGGCCACATTAGGCACAAATCATTCGACGTTAAGCAGTCCACTCCATAAAATAGCACGCTCATGTTGGATAACTCGCAAACAAGACCCTAGCAACAACAAAATTGGCTTCAGCAAACAGGGTCTACAGTAGAAAGCGTTTGATAATGCCTAGACTTGCGTCTATAAATTGTACTGAGGTACAAATCGACTAACGATAGTCAGATGGAAAAATCAACCCAATGGGCCCCAGAAAATAGCATCAGCCCACTAAGCTGGTGCGCTATGCTACTCTGCATCGCCTTATTTATTTATGAGCATTTCTGGGGAAACAGTTTTACCACTATGGTGGTCATGCTCTATTGCAGTTTTATGCTGCCCTCGGTATTACTCACCCGCAGAGTGCAGGAAAAGTACTTTATTTATACCTTGGAATACATCAAAGCCTTTCGTAAATTCACTACCGTCATGTCGACGCTATTCTTCTGTATCTGGTTACTTGCCACCTATACGCCGCTCATCCATTGATGCACAAATAGGCACATGAAATAAAAACTGCAAACAAAAAAGCCGTCAACGTAATGCGTAACGGCTTTAATTTTATGGTTTTTAACCGCTAAACACGGCTAGTGTAATCACCCCATGCTAACCACTTATATGTGGTTAATGCCTCAAGCCCCATTGGGCCGCGGGCGTGGAGTTTTTGCGTGCTCACCGCGACTTCGGCGCCAAGGCCAAACTGGCCGCCATCGGTAAAACGCGTGCTGGCATTAACATACACAGCCGCTGAGTTCACTTCGTTCATAAAGTGCGCTGCAGCGTGAATGTCATCGGTCAAAATAGCTTCCGAATGGCCGCTAGAATATTGGCGAATATGGCTAACAGCGGCATCGATATCGCCCACCACTTTAATGCCTAAGGTTAACGACAACCATTCGATGCCAAAATCCTCAGCCTTGGCGAGCGTCACATCAAACCCTAAACCATCAAGCAGACTAAAGCTTGTCTCACAAACGGAAAAACGCACGCCTAAACGATGCAGATACTCGGCAATTTGCGGCACAAATGTGCTCGCCACACGCTCATCCACCAGCAAGGTATCAAGCGCATTACATACAGTTGGACGCTGCACTTTGGCGTTAGTGATCACGGCTAAGGCACGCTCAAGGTTGGCATTTTTATCGACATATAAATGACAAATACCAATGCCGCCTAAGATCACTGGAATCGTCGCCTGCTCAGCACATAAGCGCTGCAGTGCTTGACCGCCGCGGGGCACTATCATGTCGACATATTGATCGAGCTTAAGTAAACCTGTCACTAAAGATCTGTCTGAAGAATCAATAAATTGCACCGCATCTATCGGTAAACCTTGAGCGACAATCGCGCCGCGGATCACGTCACTAATGAGTTTATTCGATGCTAGAGTTTCTTTACCGCCACGGAGGATCACCGCATTACCGGCTTTAAGGGCAAGTACCGCGATATCAACAGTCACATTAGGCCGAGCTTCGTAAATCACCCCGATAACCCCAAGTGGTACTCGGCGGCGAGTCAGCCTTAAACCGTTATCTAATAATTTACTGCCAAACTCTTCGCCTACCGGGTCAGCAAGGCGGATCACATCGCTAATATCGCCAATGATGCCCGCCAGACGCGCCTCATCGAGCAACAATCTGTCAATCATCGCATCCGTTAATCCATCGGCTTTAGCGGCAGCAACATCCTTAGCATTCGCGGCTAAAATGGCGGCGGCGTTTTCTGTCAGCGCATCGGCGATGGCTTCAAGCAAACCGGCCTTTTGGCTCGCCGTTAAGTTAGCTAAGGCATAACTTGCCTGTTTGGCATTATTACCAAGTTGCTGTAAATACTGATCTTGATTAATTTGACTCAAAACAGACCTCGCTTATAAGACAACCATGTCGTTGCGGTGCACGATTGCGTCACCATAATCGTAACCGAGTAAAGACTCGATCTCATCGGAATGCTTGCCCGCGATCAAACTGAGGGCTTGGCCGCAGTATCGTGTCATCCCTTTAGCAATCACTTTACCCTGTTGGTCAACTAATTGCAGCGTTGCGCCGCGCTCAAACTGGCCTTTAACGCCGACGATACCTTTGGACAATAGGCTGCGGCCCTTGTCTGTCACGGCTTTGACCGCGCCGGCATCAAGCACTAAAGAACCTTGAGTCGCAGGGCCGGCTAAAATCCACTGTTTACGGCTTTCGAGCGGGTTTTCGATGGCACTAAAATGTGTCCCGACCGATTCCTTGCTCACCACTTTTTTAATCACATCAGGGTGATGGCCAGAAGCGATAACCACTTCGATGCCCGCACGGCGAGCAATATCCGCCGCTTCCAATTTAGTCGACATTCCGCCCGTACCTAAACCAGAAACAGACCCGCCCGCCAACATGCGCAGGCTGTCGTCAATCTTCACCACCTGCGAAATCAACTTAGCATTCGGGTTAGTGCGCGGATCGGCATCGAATAAGCCCTTTTGATCCGTCAATAAAATCAATAAATCGGCATCACACAGCAGTGCGGCACGGGCCGACAGATTGTCGTTATCACCGACTTTGATTTCATTAGTGGCAACGGCATCGTTTTCATTGATGATCGGCACAATATTATTCGCCAGCAAGGCATTGAGCGTGTCGCGGGCGTTAAGGTAACGCTCCCTATCCTGCAAATCGGCACGGGTCAGCAGCAATTGGCCGACATGCAGCCCATAAATACTAAAGAGTTGTGACCAAGCGAGGATCAACTGACTTTGCCCGACAGCGGCTAACAATTGCTTATTGGCCATAGTGTCGGGCAGTGTCGGGTATTGGAGATGTTCACGCCCAGCGGCAATGGCCCCTGAGGTGCATAATACGACTTCGACCCCTGACTTCATCAGTGCGGCCATTTGACGAGCAAGCTCAACCATGTGGGCTTTATCTAGCTGTTTACTGCCAGAGGTCAGCACACTCGTCCCCAATTTCACTACTACGCGGCGATACGCAATCTCACTTAAGTTCATTATTCATTTGTAAAAAATAACCGAACAATCCTTATACCTAATCCGCTGGGTAATTGGTAGCAAGGAGTTATTAACTCGAGATAAATTTTCGATTTTGCTTGGAATCGCGCATGAAAAAGGGCCATCGATGAGATGACCCTCAAAAAATATTGTCTATTGTAGACAATCTACGTTGTGAGCTCGCACTACACGAGCCACTAATCGACAGCCTTAGCCATAGATAAACTTAGCTACAAACAGCGCAGCCAAGACGACAATGCCCACATTGAGATCGCTAAAGCGACCTGTGAGTAATTTGATTGCGGCGTAAGAGATCATCCCAAAGGCGATGCCTGTGGCGATAGAAAACGTCAGTGGCATTAATATACACACAACGACTACCGGTGCGGCTTCAGTCAAATCTTCCCATTCGACATGCACGAGTCCCGACATCATCAGAATCGCCACATAAAACAGTGTGCCCGCCGTCGCATACGCTGGGATCATGCCCGCCAATGGCGACAGGAATAACGCAGCAATAAAGAGTAATCCCACGACAACTGCCGTTAAACCAGTACGACCACCCGCGCTCACTCCCGCCGTACTTTCGATATAACTTGTGGTCGTCGACGTACCAAAAGCGGCGCCCGCAATAGTCGCTAAACTGTCGGCGGTTAAGGCACGGTTTAATCGCGGTAAACGGCCCTTCTCATCGAGGAAACCACCGCGCTGCGCAACCGCAACTAAAGTGCCAGAGGTATCGAAAAGATCGACAAATAAGAAGGCAAACACCACAGATAACATGCTGACTTCAAAGACTTGGGATAAATCCATCTTCAAAAAGGTTGGCATGATCGATGGCGGCATAGACACAATGCCGTGATACTGCACATCGCCAAACACTAATCCCAGCCCTGTGATAATCAAGATACTTAGGATAACCGCCGACTTCATTCCACGTTGCACCATAGCAATGATCAGGAAAAAGCCTAACACAGCCATGACCGCCGGAAATGCAGTGATATCGCCTAAGGTCACTAAGGTTGCAGGGCTTGCCACCACAATGCCGGCACTCTTAAGGCCGATCAGCGCAAGGAACAGACCAATACCAGCAGCAATACCAATACGCAGCGACATGGGAATGCTATTCACAATCCACTCTCGAATGCGCACTAAAGATAAGATTAAAAAGCAAATACCCGAAAGGAATACCGCGCCAAGTGCTGTCTCCCAGCTGTAACCCATTTCGCCCACAACTGTGTAGGTAAAGAAAGCGTTCAGCCCCATGCCAGGTGCAAGCGCGATAGGATAATTCGCCATCAAGCCCATAACTAAACAGCCGACAGCCGCAGCCAAACAAGTCGCGACGAATACAGCCCCATGGTCCATGCCCGCATCGGCTAACATCATTGGATTCACAAAAATGATGTAGGCCATGGTCATAAATGTGGTCAAACCGGCGACCGCTTCCTGCTTGAGGCTCGTTTGATTTTGTTTCAGTTTGAACAGTTTTTCTAACATGGAACAAGGTTCCTTTTTATTTTAAGTATGTAGGGTAGTTAGATGTAAACACTATGTAGCGTGATGACATTTGCAGCCGATTATAGGGAGTTTAGGCTGGTCAGGCCAGAGGAGAGGCTGTCGTACGGAAAAATAATAGAAAGAGCGACGATGAATACAAGCAGATGTTGTCACCTTGATAAAACGCCAAGCCTCACAACGATAGCTAACAAAACAGCATCGCCATTCACATAGCTCATTGCAATAATGAGGGGAAATGTTAACTAATCTTGCTTGCTGTAGCTTTTTTACCAGTACGGAAAATACTTAGGACGAAGAACACCAAAGCAGCGACGAGAAAGCACACCAGACCGATGATGTCCATTGAATACGCGTTGTATATTGCACCCATAAAAAAGACCAATGACGCAATTTTTAAAGGATTTTTAAATTTAAAGAATGTTTTCATACAGATCCTTTTAAGTTCTAACGCATGGCACTAATAGCGCGAAATATGCGTGACCGAAGCGGTAATCAATTAGTAGCTTAATTAGCGAAGTAGCACTTTGGAGTTGAATTTAGATATTAACTTCCGGTAACTTCAACTTTATAAAACTGACTCTTTTCTGAAAGCTGTTTAAATACCCAAGGTGGGTTCACTACCGATATATTCTTGACGCCAAGTTTATTCAGATCGCTGATGGCGTAATACCAACCGACATAACTACCCGCATCTTCATATTTTTTATATTTATCACTTTGGCCAAGTGTGGTGATGTTGGGATTAACGCCTAATTTTTGAAAGAAATCAGCTTCTCTTGCCAGCGTTTTTTCACCATATTCATCAAAATGTTTTTGAGTGGCCTCGCGCTCAGATTCAGGTAAGGTTTTGATAAATTCAGCGACTCCAGCAGCCATGCCAGAGGTTCCACCATGAAAGCCTATCAAGGCATGGTTCGTGATTCGTTTTTCATGTGCAGCAGGGAAAACGTAGTTAGCACATGAAGATAAACAATACTCAGTCACCTCAACGTTTAAGCTGTTCTTGTTGATAAACTCGGCTAAATCAAGGCCTAAATTAACTTCACCACCAACACTCTTAATGGCTAGCCATTTTATTTTTGAAGTATTTTTCTTAAATATTTCAAACACCATTTCATTGGCTTCTTTTGCTAACCCTCCTTGATAGTGAATCTTATCACCGTCTAAGAACACTTGAGTTGGCTCATTTGCATAGCAAAATGTGCTGGTAAAAATCAAACTTAAAGAAAATAGATTTAAAAACTTAGCCATACCGATTCCTTTTGGTATACAACAGTCTATCAACGATAGTCCTGACAACTACACTTAAACCAATGAAAATAAATAATATTTTATTCAGCAATTTACTGGCAGCGACCAGTTATGACAATAAGCAGTTAGTCTGAATAAAAGCAAGAAGGTCAAAATTGTTTTCGTGGGTATACATGTATGCCTAAAACGGGATTAATTGCCTAAACGAACTTAGGTACATAGACATTTTGGCAGCAATAGAAGCTAAAGCTATGACGTTAAAGGTTGGGAAGTGAACATCGCCACTTTGCGCGTACTCTCAATGCCCTTGATAGGTACTATTTATCCAGCTACTCATAATGTTGATCGTATCTTCATTATTTGGCAGGTTTAAATGCTTTACCTTTGGGATTATTTTGACGAGCGCATGAGGAGCATTTTTACTAAAAACGGCTTCGAACTTTTCTGCGTAAAATGCTTCATCATCTGCACCCACTAAGACTAGGGTCTGTTGATCTTTGCTGTACAAATATTGTTCAGCAATACATCGGCAGCCACATTAACATAAACGCCAGTGACACCATACTGGCGTAATTTCTTGCTAGCTTGTC
>NZ_JAJAEF010000047.1:0-9927 GCF_020447145.1 Shewanella sp. SR1
TAAGATCTTTATCTTTCTTGTTTGTATAGATCTTTCTTGTTTGTAGCTCCTCTGAACACCTTGATACACAATGATTTCAGCAATTATAGGAGGAGAGATTTACGGTGAAAAGCGCTTTATAGGAGGAGAGATTTACGGTGAAAACAGACCTGATAGGAGGAGAAATTTACGGTCATATCCACAAATTAAAGAGAAGTTAATTTACAACTATTCCACCTATCTGTAAGGTGGAATTATCCATCAACGATATCTCCTTTGTATGAATTCAAAACTTGCAGTAACGAAAGCAAATAGCCTTTTAGATGCTCGATATAGACTTAATGTACAAGCACAAAAGCTGGTTTTAGCCTGCCTGAGCAAGGTAGATCCACGACCAGATTCAACCCCGTTAAAAGAGGTCAGGTTATCAGCCCTAGAATTCTCAGAACTTATGGGGATAGATATAAAAAACGCGCATAGAGAGCTATACAAAGCGGCTGATTTACTTTTTAAATCAACCATAACGCTCTATGAAAACGGTGAAGAAATAGAACTATATTGGATTCAAGAAAAAGCAAAAAAAATTAAAGGAGATGGTGCTGTTAGGTTGGTTTGGTCTGATCGCGTATTAAAATACATAACTCAGCTAAAGAGTAATTTTACTACCTACAAATTACGCAACATCGCAAATCTTCAGTCTGCACACTCGATCCGTCTTTACGAACTGCTTTCACGTTTTAACGACAAAAATTTTAGAAACATTAGTCTAGATGATTTCAGATACGCATTAGGCGTCGATGATAAATATCCGCTTTTCAAAGATCTAAATAAATGGGTGATAAAGCCTTCCGTTCAAGAATTAAACCAGCGGAGCGATCTTGTTATCACATACGAAACCATCAAACATGGAAGGAACGTAACCGCACTAGCTTTCACCCTGAAACCAAACAAACAGTTGAAAATGGATCTCTAGAAACACCTAGGAAAGTTGTAGCATTCACACACATTAGACATAATGAAACACATGCAACACCACCGGTCCATTGACCATAAATTGGATGCAACACATGGCAAAGTTAAATCTAAGTCAGGCTGCTAAAGTAGTAGGTAAGAACAGGGTTACACTTTGGCGACACATCAACGCTGGCAAGCTTTCTGCAGAAAGAGACCGTGACGGAAATCCATTAGTTGATACATCAGAACTACTTCGTGTTTATGGAGTGTTGAAACAAGATGCAACACATGAGCCAGAAAAAAAGCAACACAATGAAACACCATCATATGAAGAGCTTTTGCAGCTAGTAAAAGAAATGCGGAAAGAGCAATCTGAAATGAAATCGCTCATTCTCGACTTAAGCAATAGGCTTGAATACAGACCAGAAAACCCAACATTCCAACATGATTATGTAACGAAATCAAATCCTGAATCAGACCCTGAGTGGCCGAAAGAAGTTAAAACGCTAGCAGATATAATGTTAAGAAATGAAATTAAGGCCAAATACCTCAAAGACTAGTATTCAACGCTCCCCTAGTCTCATTAGCCATCTTCACGTTGGTGTGTTTCTTGTTGGTTATAGCGCATCCTTTGACGCGAATATCTTTTCTTTCAAGGATTGTAAGGTACTCATATCGTCCCTCTTAAAAACAATCCCCATTGATAAACGACTGTGTGTGATAATTTTGCAATGCAAAATGTATTACATTTGAAATACACAAATGAGTAAGGATTACTTATAAATCAAGCAATGATTAATCAACTGATTCTGTATACTTTGCCGTTGGCTCAAAAAAAGTAGCACTGTAATAAGGGCTTCACCATTAACGTAGCTAACCTCGTACAGTATTCTAAAGTCCTCTTTAATCGCATGCCTTACCTGAGTAACACCAAGCTCAACTAACTCTTGGCATAACGCATGGCTCAAAGGATTTTGCGTCACGGATGCTTCAAAGGCATCAATAACAGCCTCAATTCTCTCGATAATCGAGATCTCGTCATTCCATTGGGAGTAGTGAGATATGGCGCTATCTACGGTGTCTTCAAATGTCTTGGTATATTCCAATTTCACCACAGACATACTACTCATCCTTTAAAGCGAGTTTACGATTAGCCAAACGCTCCTTGAATGCACTTGATGAGATCGTGCGGCCATTTTGTTGGTCACTTTTCGCAAAACTGACCAACTTCAGTAAAGCAATCGCCTCATCGCGTCGATTTCTATCAGCAACCGACTCAATAACGTAAGCAGGGACACCATTTTGAGTAATAATCATCGGCTCATCGAGGGGCAAACTCGCTGCATTTTTCTTCAAAAAACTGATTGTTTCTATGTTCATAAGTTTGTGCCTGGTTGATTGATTAGAAATAAGGGAACCCCATTCACTATGGCCATAATCATATCATGCGACACACTAAAGACCAAAAAAAGACCAAATTTAGCCTTTCTTTAATGAGGTAATGTTAATGCATTTTTTGCATTGCAAAAAAGGATATCGACTTACCCCCAAGCATTCATCACTAAGCTGTGCCGTTCTTCACTCAGTACCTGCAGATAAATTTCCGTGGTTTTACTGTCGCTATGGCCCATGAGTTGGCTGATCACATGCAGAGGTACTGGAGGATTAGCCGTGACCATTGCCACGCCAAAGCCATGCCGTAAACCTTTACCGGTCGCTTGCGCCCCCACAATACCCGCTCTGTGCATGACACGTTTCACTAGGCGATAAGCGGTAGGTCGACTCTGCGGCCATAACAGACTATCAGCATGAATCTCACGGCGTAGCTGTGCACGCAGGCCAAACACCAAATCCAAGTGCTCAATCAAAGACGGCGGCACCGGCACGCTGCGATACTGCGCTTGCTTCAACCGGCCACGGGGATCGGTTTTATGCTTCTTAAGGGAACGGATAACGATTGCTGCATCCTCGACCATCACATGCCTGGGCGAGATCGCTAATGCCTCAGACGGACGACAACCGGTGTAATGCAGGACATGGCAAAACATCCGCTCGCTAGGCGATTCTAAGGCGCTGGCATCGAGGAAGCGCCGCCGTTCTTCCGCGGTTAAATACAACCGCTCACCATCGGGCGTAAACAGGCGCATTTCAGGAGCAATATCGGGGTTTTGCATGGGTTTGAATCAATTCTCTAGAGATTTGATTCATCTTAAGGGAAAAAACCGCCCCAGAATAGCCGTAAACGGGGGATAGGGACGGGTTTTAGGGGCTCGCGTGAATCAGTCTGGTGTAGAGTGATTCACAGGAAAAAATCATTAGAAAATCTAGGAAACTCGGTGTTGATAACCTCTATTGTGATCTAATGTTTACCCCCTGACACATCCGAAATGAAATGTAAATCATCTTCAGTGAAGTCAGTGAAAATACCATTATTTTTTGAAAATTTAGCATCTTTAGTAAAATTATGGGTCATATTAATTAGCTTATCTTTACAGTCTGTAGAATTCTCGCAGTCTAGATTAAACATGCTCATTAAGTCAGTTGTAAAAGCCAAAGATGTAATATTTTCAAATTTAAAGCTATCTTTTATAGAAACCCTCTCTAACATTTTAAGTGGATTTACTGATATTACAGGTTCTGCTATGTTATCACACCATCTAACTTCAGCGTAAAAACCATTAACTGGACAATTAATAATGCAGTCAAACAATTCTTCTATAAACTCTTTTGTAGGTTCTCTTCCACTTATTTTTGACAACGCTCCAACTAAAAATGGGAAAGTAACCCCATAACTTCCTCTTCCTGTTGTTTTCCATTTTTTTACTATTTCAAACCAAATATGTTCTTTCAATTCCAACCTCTTATTAATTTAACTTGCAGACACAATAAAGTTAGTTATCAAGCCCTATAACCATTACTTTTTGATTAAAAAGTGGCACAGATGTAATGTGCTTCACTCGAATATTCACATAACTACCTGAAAACCCTCTAGAAGCATATATTGAGTCCTGTTGTAGTGCGCGTTTAAAATCAAGAGTTTTAATATATTTTTCCACCTGATTTATTGTAACCTTTTCCTTGCGAGCTGCTGCATATGCATCAATTTCCATGTTATATTCAACGACACATTTTTCAGCTTGCCAATAAACATGCATACTCTTAGTTGTTGTATAGCCATCTGTGTTTAACATAGGAAGATTCATTTCTTTAATGATTTTTGGCAAAATATTATTTTTAAACTCTGCACATCTTTCTTTATTAATATAATGCTTTCCATTTTTATCAGTTAACATTTCTACAGCTGCATGCCCTGAACTTCCAGCAATAACACCAGAGATAGCTTTACCTACACTAGCATACACATAAGAATTTAAACTTAAACTAAGACCTAGAGATAGAAAAATAGTTGACGCCTTCAAAATACAACTCCATTTATAAAAAATCAAACCTTATTCTTAAAAACACGATAACCCTAGTTACCAATTAATAATTATCTTTTTATACATATATAAAGTCACACCCATACAACCACTTTAACTAATTATAAATTAACTACTTGTATAAATTTAAATTAACATTTCAGTAATCCGTATGAAAGCTAGAAAAACTATAATTGAGACATAGCAACGTATAACTCAGAGAGGTGGATTAATTTTTAGGCACGGGCATTCAAAAGTAATGCAACTGACAGCCTGTTAAATAACAGATAGATGAGTGGCTTAACACTTTAGGTATGAACTCTTATCCGAGAATCAGACTAGGCAAGTATGATTCACTAAAATGTGGGCCTAATTAGCAATGGTAAATGGCTCTGTGTTGATTACTATAAATCAAAAGTGTACAATGTACACCTTAAGGGTAGCATAAGGATTTTGATTAGTGAGCCATGCTATTGAGTTTGTCGAAACCTCGATCTTTACAAGACAGATCAAAGAGCTTGCAACAGATGACGAACTAAAGGATTTGCAAGCAGAGCTTATTGCTCAGCCAGATAAAGGCGATATTATCAAAGGCACAGGTGGCTTACGAAAGGTTAGAATGGCTGTAGGCAACAAAGGGAAGAGTGGCAGTATACGAGTGCTATACGTCCTTGCTCTGGCCGACAAGATTTACCTGGTACTCGCTTATCCAAAATCAGTTAAAGAGAGCCTAACAGCGGAAGAAAAGGCCAAGTTAAAACAAATCGTTCAATCACTTAAAGGAGAGAGCAAATGAGTATATTTAACGAACTTCAAGCCTCCCTTGAGGAAGCTGTAGAAATTCATCATGGCCTCAAAAAGCCCGCCAGAGTAACGCGTTATGAGGTTGCCGACGTTAAGTCAATCCGTGAAGATTTACTTAAAGTCACTCAGGCCGAATTTGCTGCGACTATGGGGGTCAGTTTAGACACAGTTAAAAGCTGGGAAGGTAAACGCCGCAATCCAGCAGGATTGGCAGCTAAAGTGCTTGCAACGATTCAGCAAGATCCCAAAATCTACGCTGTTCTTGCTGCTCATTAATATTATTCAAAGGCTCTTCTTGGGCCGTTGAATTAACCAACATCTTAAGCATTCGGTAGGTTTGCTATACCGTGGTGATGAGAAGAAAGCGTTGGAAGGAATAAATTATGACCTTTGTTCTTGTTGATTATATCTTAGTATCATCCCCGTTGCTGTTAGTGGTAGCTTTAGGTGTAATGTATTTTAAAAATCATCATAAAGACTCTAACTAATCAAATTTTCATTATAAAAAAGCCTTGTAAAAACAAGGCTTTTTTATGCCATAAATTTGGTTTTGTTATCTAATCCCCCCGATTTGAAAATCGTCCGGATAGTTAAAAAGCAAAACCGGTCAAAAAATTTATAAAACAATTTTGCATTGCAAAATTATCTACGCCTTCTAAAAAAAGCACTTGGCAGATAAAACAATGGAAATAACACAGTATAAACAACCGCATACAATGCACTGTGCGGCTTTTTTGAAGCAAAATATTTACAATAACCCCAATAGCCGATCAGCGTAAAAGTAAACGAAACGGAAGCCGCCACAAGATATTGGCTCGATAGGGTGACATCGGACTCCTGAATCGCAAGCCAGGCAAAACCCAGCATACAAGATGAGATGATCACACACGGCAACGCATGGGCCCAAAACGCATTCAACGATGCTTTATCCATTAAAAACAACCTCTCGACTACAATTTATGCTTCTCTAATCATTGAAAAGCCATGCTTAATCCCACTAAGGCACTCTCTTTCAATATGCTTTTCACTACCCGTTAATGAGGCAATAGCTATGCCGATCTCATTAGCCAAATCACATACCTCAATATCCTTCTTAGGAAGATCACTTAATGCTGTCATTAGCCTAGTTATGAACATTTCAACATCAACTCGATTTGATGCCGTGGCTTGTTCACGCAAGTAAGCCTCAAGAACGGCAGGATTGGCGAGCGCGGCAGCTTTAACTTCTGCAAATGGAATACCTTTAACTTTGTTATTCACTATTCACTACCTTGATTTTGTAACTTTTTCAAAAATTGAGGTTGCTTGATTCAATTATCACAGGGAAGAAATTGAGCACCAGAATGGAGCGAATATATCCAAGTGAATAGGGCAGCCTGATTTATCAAGGTAGGCCTACTTCACACATCCTGCCCAGTATTATGTTCCGCATTTATCCATGTTTTTTACGGTTATTTAGCGGTTTCAGTGCGTAAAAGCTCAACCCTACAAAAAACCGCTATAAACCTGAACAATACGAAGAAAAGCCGTGGTATATCAGTGGTAAATACGCGCTATATACTGGCTATATACCTTCCATGCCCTACATCCTACACGGGATAATCAATACGTCTCAATATGGTATCCGTCATATAGAGTTTTATGACCTCATTTTGATACGTATTTACTCAAATTTGATTTTGAAACAAAATCAAACTCAGATTGGCTATAAGCACAGCATGACAATTGGAGCCCAATCGGTGTAATGTCGGTTTATATCTTTTATGTTGAGGTTTGCAGTAAGAATCATGTCAGTACGATTATCTGATGGAATAGAGCAAAATCGAATACAGCTTGATCAGTTAACCGATAGAACGGCATCTTGGCTGACCAAGCAAACAATTCAGGATGATCTAGATCTGGAAGCGTGGAAAATAGCCGAAATCCATGCCGCGCTATGCGAAGCGGATGCTGGTGATTTTGTGTCAGAAAACGAAATGAACGCCAAGTTTAAGCGTTGGGGGGAATGAATACAGATTGAGTTAGAACTATTCTTTAAAACCTTTGTATAAGACCACTCCGGATGCGATAACTAAACCGAGTGTCACGAACATGACGAAGATAGACCATAGTTGTAGTTCACTCATAATATACCTCTGCTCAGTTTATGTTCTTCCGCGCTGTTAATATTAACAACCACCCCATGAAGGAGCAATGCAAATTGCCCTTACGCTAAGATAAAAAATGCTTATCTAAAGGGGTAATTTTGCAACTCATAAATGACCGTTAATGCTGAAATCATGCTCACGTTTTTTTGCATTGCAAAATTATCTCTCGAAAATGATGCTAAAAAACAGCAAATACGGCCCACCCTTTTGGCCCTTATTTTTTGCATTGCAAAAATCCATTGCATTTAACGCGCCTGTTTCACGGTGTTGCACTGTGCAACACCGCCTAGAACGGCATGGTTTTAAAGCTAATATTCTGCTTATTGTCATCGAGCGAGCGCAGATACACCGGCTCAGATTCCTGCCCATTTTTATAATGGCTATTCAGGTAAGCGGTCTCGTCTAAGTGGGTGATCAGCGCCTTGATCACCTCTTGGTACTTCTCAGGAACCCGCATCACCACTGTCTTTTCATACTTAGTTTTACGACCAGCACCTGGGCGAGCGCCGCCATGCAGCCCTTTTACAATGGCAATTTTTTCTTCTTTCATAGCTCACCTCCATTTTATTTTCATAGTAATAATCATACTTGAATAAGTTACAAAATCAAGTGATTTAACGACCTAAATACACAGCAGTAACTTGTAACCGGCTATGCCCTAACTCACCGGTTATCACAGTTCTGGCGTACCTATCAGCGGCTTGTTGCGCCGCGGGTAATGAACCAACAGAAACACCCGATACCGCCGGACATTCAAAACCGGTCAGTTCCACATAACGGCGATGAGCGTAGCTGTGCCTTAACCCATGTGCCCTATCCAATCCAATTTTTATACAGGTATTTTCATAGCGTTTCATTTGCTGCACATAACTGAGTTCTTTCGGAATAAGCGATCTGCCGGCAGCTAATGCTTTCGCCTCTGCCAATAGTTCGTGCTGAGCAGCAGTTAAAATCGGGATCGCGCGATCTCGACCGCCTTTGCACCAGGACGCATCAAGTACCAAACGATCACCCCGATCCGCTTTCGCCGGCTGGATCTTCATGGCTTCTTCACGCCGTAATCCAAATGCTGCCTGCAGGCGCAAGGACATTTGCACATACTGATCGGTTATCAAATTTAGTCGCATATCACTCAATTTTCGGCTCTTATTTTCATTGGTGACATACACTCTACGGCTAATCCCCACCGAGTCATTGGAGCGCGGTACAAGGCCATTTTTACCGATTTTTTCCGCTAACCATCGTAGATGTGCCATACGATTTTTAATCGTGCCCAGGGCAAGGCCCTCAGCTTGCCAATGAGTAACTAATGCTTCGATGTGCTTAGGTTTTAAATTATTGAGTTCAAGCCCTTTAAAACCCAAGGCAACGAGCTGTTTATCGACTAATTTTATGGTTTTGAATCGTTCTGATTTAGTCGCAAAAGAGCTTGGGTTGTGCTGCCGCAATAGCTTGCCGGCCTCAAAAAAGAAATTGGTCGCCATAATGCACCTTGAAAAAGTTACACAATCAAAAATTAGAATTTAATTTTGAGATAAAAAGCACGCCCATTCGGGCGTGTTTTAAGAGGAATATATTTCTCGAGGGCTAACAACACGGCGACCTATTTCTAGGCCATTTCGGAATTCAGTTCAGTGTTAATGCTCGTTCTGACTGCCGACACAGAAAGAACTCACCGGCAAACCGGTGATATTGAGCGAGTGTTGTTACGGGCGATTGCCCAAATGGTGTGGCTCTGTTGAGCGCAAACATCCAAATATAATGACCCATAAGCTCTGTTGAGCTTGGAGATTACTAGGTGATCAAAGAGGTTTCGTTATTTGGCATCAATGGATGCGAGGTGAAGAAACTTGACTGTACCTCATGCCAAATTACAGCGCAAGCCACTGCTTCGGCGTCACGCCTCAAAAAGCAAAAAATGACGCTACCCCCGCATGAGGAACACCATTCTGGGGTAGTGTCACTCCCTTAAAATGGAGTGACACTACCCCGCTTGACGTCATTTTTTGCTCATTGAAAGAATTAGCCACTTTGCTCTTGGTGATAGACTTCGCTAATCACCTATCGCTCAGAGGCCCTAAAATGCGTTTTAAGCAACATTTAAAAAAAATGGCATATTGCTATGCGTTTATCTTTTTAGCGTGTTTTACAGCGTTTTAACCCTGTTAGCATTGATGACAGAGATGGATTTACCTCCTTCCTGTTAGACCTGAGCGCAGCGATGCTTTTAGCGAGAAGTACAGCACGTTTATTGTTAAACGGTCGGAGACAAACGGAACTAACAGCGAGGTTTTTATTCTCGCCCCTAGCGAAGCTAGGAAATGGCGAGGCATTAATGGGTAAGGGTGGAGCCTTTAGGCGAACTAGGGCGAAGCCCTTGGTCGCGGCGCAGCCGCTGCTCTTGGGGGCGCCGGAAACGAGCGTAGCGAGGGGCAGGGCCGGCGGGGGCAAAGCCCCCTGGAGGGGTTCTTACTTCCTGAAATTTTAAAGTTTTCCACATGATTTTTACTTTGTAAGATCTTTATCTTTCTTGTTTGTATAGATCTTTCTTGTTTGTAGCTCCTCTGAACACCTTGATACACAATGATTTCAGCAATTATAGGAGGAGAGATTTACGGTGAAAA
>NZ_JAJAEF010000048.1:0-8324 GCF_020447145.1 Shewanella sp. SR1
AGTGATGAACAAAGTCATAGGACTGGGTATGCCTATTCGCCAGAGGGTCAATTAATACCAGGAACCCTTTTAGGAAAAGGCATACCTAAGATTGATTTAGGCAACAACGCCGATTGTCGGCTGTCAGCAATCGAGTTGAAATGTGATGTGAAGGCTTCAAGGTACATGCTCTTATGCTCTCTATAAGAAAAAGAGAGCATAAGAGCATAATCGATGCCGTCCGTCTAATTTAGCTCAAAACGGTTAAAATATATTCACGATCTCGCCCTGCTTATGTTTGTAACCCCCCAGGGCCGGATTATAAATTGTTAAATTGGTTAACAAACCTATCCAGTCGAACGAATTTCATTCGATTATGGATGATTTATATCAATCAATAATCTCGCATTAAGTCGACTTAAGAACAAAATAGCTAAATGTTAACAGAATTTACAAAGCATAATCTCACCCTGTGTAACCCCCTGGTTCTAAAATACATTCAAGATGAATTTTTTTGTAAACGTAGATATTGATAAATTATCAAATAACAAGTTTTTCAACTTTAATCATCTAGACGTATTTTCATATAAAATTGTAAACCCAAGCACACCCATTAACACGACCTGAATTTACAATTACAATATAATTATTAGGGAATTAACATTTGTCAAAAACATTTACAACCTTTAAAAGCTGTAAGTGAATTTCGTTCTTAAATCTGTAGCGTCTTTTTGATTGTTTTCATAATCCAATATTGAAAAATCAATTGATATACCGATATTTTCGAGTTTACCATCAAATTGATATGCAAGATTAACCGTCCATTCATTTAAATCTTTTCCCACTATGGGATTGTCAAAAGATGTATAAAATATTTTACCTTTAAGATTAGAGATAGCAGAACCTAACCCCAATTGATACCAATTTGTTCCAGATTCAAATGCCCCAACACCCGCAGTTTTAGTAGTGGCAGTAAACTGATAATAAGCTCCTTGACCAATGCCTCTAAAAACTCTATTATCTCCTTCATTTCCTCCAGCTAATGTATAACCAGCAAAAAAATCTACTCCTCCCTGACTGAAACCTACTTTAAAGCCCAAAAGATCATTATCGACTAGTTCATTTTTATCCCACTTAGTTTTGTAATATTGCATTGCAATATAACTGTTAAAGTTAGTTGGCAATGTATATTCGACATCCGCATAAAGTGCTTGGACTTCATTTATTACATTTGCGTACTGTGAGTTAACTTTGAATTTTTTAGCGATTCGCTTGTTAACTTGTACGAAAAAAACGCCATCATTACCTATTTTATAAAAATCGCCAGGAGAGCCAGAACCATTAAAATCAAAATCAACAAATTCATTATCAACATAAAACGATTTATCTGTTCGAGTCTGATATTTAGTCACATATCCAATCGAAATATCAGTACCATCAAAATGACTTGAAGACACCTGATACATTTCAAAAGATTCATTTATCAATCTTGAACCTGAGTTAGCGATAAGGGGTGATTAAAAGTGTTGTCTACCTCCAGAAAACACAGTATCACCAAACTGATACTTCAAAAAAGCTTCTGATAATACAAGACCTTGTGCGTTCATATCTCCAGCAGTTGTATCATCATCATCATTGATATTACTAACGTATGACCCCTGTACCTCTCCTCCCAATTTAAACCCATTAAACTCTGATGTATTAAAAGTAACATTACCACCATTCACCCAAATCGAGCTATTCTCTGTATTTGAATCGTCAAAATCTTGTTCGAAATAGTACGATCTCGCTGTACCTCCAACATTACCATTGTGTATCCATTCAGAAAAACTCTCAATATCATCATTAGAGAGTGCATTATTACTCATTGCTAATAGCACCAAAAATATTTATTATATTTAAACATACAAACCTTATTAACGTTAAGTTAGAAATAAGAAACTATATAAAGTAAAACTAAAATCAAAGATAAACAAATAAATTACAAACCCAATCGATAATACAAACTAGAGCATTTTTAACAGTGATCTATTTAACAAAAAAAATATCAAACCGACATAAATATTAATTTAAAATAAACATAGGTTTAAAACCCAAGTTTAAAAACTTAGGTAGAAAAATTATATGAAGACGCAAGTTTAAAATCTGAGCTAAAAACCTAGGAGAATACAGCGTTAAAGCATATATTTAAAAAAAAACAAACGACCAAAAACATCAGGCCAATATCAATAATGTGAATTAGATCAATATATATATAACCACAATCGTTAAAATAAAAAAAGCGAGGCACGTTTAAATAAAAATATTTTATAAACTATATAGGAAAACTCAGACCATGATTAAAAAACACATTCTATTAGCACTTATAGTTGCATACTCAAGTCAATCATATGCCACAATAATAAATGCAGAAACGTTTAAAAATTTAGACTATAAGAGTGCTGTTACAACAGCACATACACTATACAAAAATAATGAAGGGATAATGATAAAAGTATTACCCGATAGAATAGTTGCAACTTTCTCAGATGGTAAAAGTAGTTCTGTAGCAATACCAAAAGATCAATTCTTTCTTTCAATAGCTCCGTACATTAATAGTTCTCATCCATGTACGAATCATGTTTTAACAGGTTGTACCGGAGAGATAATAAATCAAACAATGAAAGTTGTCATGATTGATACTGACACAGGTGAAACATTAATAGACAAAAAAATGACGACACAACGTGATGGATTTATAGACTTTTGGGTTCCAAAAGATAAAAACTTAGCATTTAATATTTACTATGAAGCAAAAGACGGAAGCAAAAGAGTGGCGAGAGAAGTATTGTCTACTTTCAATAACGATAGAACTTGCATTACAACTATGAAACTTATTGAAAGTTAATATTTAAATATGGCTTGTAAAAGGACTGGAATTACTCCGGTCTTTTTTATATAAAAAAATGGAAATCCTTTTCCATAAAATATCATGCATTAACATGACGTGAGTCTTTGTGGTTTTCTTGGGAGCACCTACAAAGGAACTCAAGATAATCCTTTATCTGGTTGATGAAATTCTTATTAGTTACGACCAGTGCACGTGGGTTATTTTCCAACTACCATCCACTTGTTTAATTAACACAAGCGTTTCCATGGTCATCGAGTCAATACTTTTACCCTTATATTCACCTTGGGCGTGACTTATTGACGTTGAAATAGCAATGTCACCCGTAATCGTTATTTGGTGTTCTTTTGGCGTTATGGTTAACCCTTTTAAGTAAGCCATATCCGCAAGCATATGATGATTGGCATAATCTGTAAGTGAACGCTCTACTTTTCCACCTTCATAAATTTGAACATTGGCTGCTAATAACTGCCTAACAATAACCTCATTGCCCGCTTGTAATGCAGCATGAAAATGTTTGACAACATTGCCCGCGGCGGAATCAACACCGATAAACGCTTTTTGTTCTATCGGGTGTGTTTCATCACCATGGGCGAAGCTCAATGAGCTTTGTCCTGCGGACATCAGTAATACCCCGGTGGTTATGAGCATTGTTAAAGGGCGATTATTCATTTTTATCTCTCTGTCAATTTATAGTGATTATCCAAGACTCATAGGACCTAGTACGCTCGAAAGTACCGCTGTAGTCGCTAATATCAGTACTGCTATTACTGCTTCTAATCCAATCGATTTTTGTAGTTTTTGTTTTGCGAGTGATGGGTTCGCAATCGTTAATTTCGGTACTAAAACCAATTTATGCCATGCTGCTATAAGTAAAATGATAGCCACCAAACAGAGCTTGATGGTGACCGCAATACCATAATCGGAACTGAATAATTCAGTTGGACTATCAAACAACATCCACACCATTCCCATGCCTGAAAGCAACACTAGAATGACAATCACTATGCCTAAACGACCAAATGTATCCATGACATTTTTTATGACGATGTTGTCATCGGTGCTACATAATTTCCATAATGGATAAAAAGCGCCTATCCAACTGCCAATGATCAACACGTGTATCAATATCAAGCCTTGAGCAAGCAATCCCAGTTCAGTGCTATGGCCAATAAAAGTAAACGTGACAGCAATTAACAGACTGCTGATAATGGCTAATACCGCAGAAAACTTTTTGAGATAGCGGTTCTTATGTAACAGTAAACCACTAGCCACTAGCATTAACCCAAAACCGATTAAGCGCCAAAGTACAGTTTGCCCTACCTGGGTTGGCCACAGAAAAGCATGCATCTGCGCATCGAACATTCCCATCAAGCCGTTTTCAGCAAAAGCCCCCTATTTGCGCAAAATAATTGATACTAACGGCAATCAACCCCAAAACAGCACCTAGGCCGGTATATTTTGTAACGCTAATGCCGAGGTTCGGTTGGCCCTTAATGAGATATTGCATCAATGTGCCGCCAATAACGGCGGCAACACTAAGATAAATAACCCATTTAGATATCAACACCGATATGTCAAACACGGTTAATATCATGTTTACTCATCCACTTATTGATGTGCAGTGTGCTTGCTAGTCTCATGAGGCGTTGCACTGCGAGTGTTCATACCAGAGTTATGTAGCATAAAGCTCATGTTGCCTTTCATCTTATGACCGTCGTCACCCATGATCATCCAGTTAACTGTGTAATTAGCTGCGTTTAATGCTGGTAGGGCGAATGAAAATTTAGCTTGACTGGCCGCACTTGAAGGTAATGTTAACGGTACGCTTTGCTGCTTCTCATCTTGCATTGTTAATTTGACCAAACGTACCGGAGCCGTAAAGGTCAGTTCAAGCGTTTTTGGGGCTTGACTTAGCATGGCACCGTTAGGGGGCATAGAACTGCTCAGTCCGACATGAGCAAATGCTGAAGCACTCAGGAATAGACTTGTTACGACTAAAACGTTGTTAAATAATTTCATGATATTTCCTTTTATATTCTTTTTAACGATCGAAAACAGTTTACATAAATGATCAAATATTGGCTTAGCTAACATGTTGGCGCCAAGCTTATAATTCAGTGTACGAACGAGGTCTTAGAACCACGCTCTAAAACCAATAACAAACTGGGTTTCTTGTGTATCTTCCCCTTCATTTCGGCTGTATTCGGCGGTATTACCGAGTTTCTGACGCCAATCCACACCGATATAGGGTGCGAACTCTCTAACATTAAATTCGTTTTATTCATCTGTGTTCCCCTTATTTCACCAAGACTTTTCTTAACATGCCTGGCATGTGGAATAACAAGTGGCAATGATATGCCCATTGCCCTTTTGCATCGGCGGTGACCAAGTAACTGATCTTAGAGCCCGGCTGAACTAATACAGTGTGTTTACGGGGAATAAAATCAGGGTCGCCTGTCTCTAACTCACTCCACATACCATGCAAATGCATAGGGTGAGTCATCATTGTGTCACCACAGTGGCCCGAGCAGATTTCCCGGTAAAATTAACCATTTTATAGTCAATTGATAAGTCAAACACTTTACCAGAAAGCTGGTTCAACGATTGGCTTAACGCATTGGCAAAGGCATTTTTAGGGTAAGGGATCGACATCAATGCCAACATGGCGGATGCACCAAATACAAACCGGCGTCGGCTGTGGTTGGGGTCACTGTCTGGCGCTTGAATCATCGGTTTTATCATGTATTGCGAATTCATTGCACAGACTCCTCAAGAGAGTTCACTTGGGCGTAAACTTCACTACTGCCATCTTTTTTCAACAGTAAGACTTGATATGGCATAAATTTATCTTGGTACTCCATGCCAGGGCTGCCCACTGGCATAGCGGGTACGGTTAAGCCGATAGCATCTTTAGGAGGGGTGGCTAAAAAACGACTAATGAATTTTGCAGGGACATGCCCTTCAAACACATAACCTTGAGATGACACAGCGGTATGGCAAGATTGCATTGAAGCAGGAATGCCCTTTGACTGTTTAAACTCATAAAGGTTGTTAATATTGTGGGCACTAACACTAAATCCACGCTCACTAATATGCGTTAGCCATTTCTCACAACAGCCGCAATTAGCATCTTTATAAACGGTGAGTAATGGCTCCGTAGTGCCGGGCTCTGCTGCACGGGCAATTAATATCCCTCCCATAGTTTGCAGAATAAAAATAGTACCTATGACACGAAAAAAACTAATAGAATTGCGATATAGAGCAGACATAATATTGCCTCCAAATCAAATTTCGTCACATTAAACAACGCGGTTTAATGTCAGTTTATTAACCAAAAGGTTAAAAAATTGAAACTACATGATTGGCTAGGACAGCTAGCAAAAAAAAGGCGTAACTGTGCCTATGTTAGGCAAATATTGGAGGACGGTATAAAGAAGAACGATACTGAGGCATTAGTGCTGAGGTAAACATTGTTGCAGCATTAACTAAATTGACTTCTGATTTAAGCGTTGGCATCGCCATCGTTAAAGCGACTGATAAACATGATCCGACAGGACAATGGCACGCTTGGGCGCAGCAACTATCATCCGCACCATCACTCATATCCATGTTCATGTTCATGTTCATGTTCATTTGCATACTAGCGTCATGACATGCTTTGCCATTTTCAGCAGGCATATTTGAAGTCGTCATTGAATTCATTGGCATAGTACCAGGCATAATCACAGACGCAAAAGTTTGACCGACAAACGTCAGTAAAACAAACATCATGATTAAGTGGATTCTACGCAAAATATATCTCCAACGATTTTCAAATAATAGTAGTGAAAAATACTGCATTTAGCAATGAAAATTTATTTGAAAAACATAATTCCCGATCCCGATTTCAGATAATAAGTGCGACATTCATGGAAAGGTGTAGAAGAGGAAGCCAACTGCTAAAAGTGGGACGCTCTTCTCGCCAAAGAAACAAGCAGTACTACCATGAATTATCAGCAGTTGACCGAAGGCAGAAGATACCAGATTTCTGCTCTTTTGGAACGGGGGATTTCAGTTTCTGAGATTGCTAAAACCGTTCAGTGCCATCGCTCCACGGTATATCGGGAGCTTAAACGTGGCAGAAAGGGCAGTCATTATTGCCCAAACGAAGCTCAGGTGTTATCACTCAAAAAACGCACATTAGCGCGTAAATACAGAATACCTCAGGAGCGTGTTGATTTTATCCGCCTCCTTTTAGAAGCGGATTGGAGTCCAGAGCAGATTTCCAGTGTATTAACTAAAGTCGGTGCCGCTGTCAGCTATGAGTGGATCTACCGATTTGTTGCGCAGGATAAACGCTCGGGTGGCAAGTTATATCGCCACTTGAGGCAAGGTCACAAGCGGTATCGTCGCGGTAAAAAAGAGAAAGCACCAGCGATCAAAAATGCGGTTTCTATCGATGATAGGCCAAGCATCGTTGACAGTAAGGAGCGATTTGGTGATTGGGAAATCGACACCGTATTAGGCAAGCACGGCACGGGGGCGATGGTGACTATTTTAGAGCGTAAAACACGATTTTACTTGGTGAAGAAAGTGCCATCCAAGTCAGCGGATGATGTCACTAGAGCAACCATAGAACTACTCATGCCTTACAAGGAGCATGTCCATACCATCACGGCAGATAACGGGAGAGAGTTTGCAGGCCATGAAACCATCGCAAAGGAGTTGGAGGCTGATGTTTACTTTGCCCACCCTTATAGTTCTTGGGAGCGTGGAGCCAATGGGAATGCTAACGGTCTTTTAAGGCAATATGTGAAGAAAGGAACCGACCTAACAACGGTAACAGACAGTGATATTGAATTCGCTTTATCGCGGATAAATTATCGACCGAAAAAGTGTTTAGATTTCAAGCAACCAGCGATTGTCTTTAAAGAAATGGTATTGGCTGCTTGATATTGGCGAGTGTCGCACTTCGCAGTTGAATTCGGGACAAACCTATCCAGTCGAACGAATTTCATTCGATTATGGATGATTTATATCAATCAATAATCTCGCATTAAGTCGACTTAAGAACAAAATAGCTAAATGTTAACAGAATTTACAAAGCATAATCTCACCCTGTGATACTCTGTGAGTTAGGGAGATATTTATGCCCGAACATGGATAAATGCAGCGTGTAACAACATCGGTGCAAAGGCAGCTTGCTAGCCACCTTTGGTTGACGAGCTAAGCGTGTAGCGAGATGTTATCACGTGAACCAGACTAGGCAAGTCTGATTCACTGAGCTAAAAAAATAATGATACAGGCACACCAAAGCGCTGACTGAGTGCTTCTATGTGGTGTCTATTAAGCTTCTTTCCTTCTGCGGGGCGTTGTTGCCTAAATGAATGAACCTTCCGTCTCAGATGCGATCAGATCCTGTGAATACCACGCAGAAACCGCTATCAGATGGGCAAATCTAAATCTCGCATTACCA
>NZ_JAJAEF010000049.1:0-7723 GCF_020447145.1 Shewanella sp. SR1
TAAAACTGCTGTTTTTTTGCCCAAGACGGGAAAATCGGTGCGGAAAAAGTAGAGGAAGAAACTTCGGTGAATTTAAACCGCAGCGTACTGACTTAATCGCAGGTTCCCTAGGCATCGATGCAGCGTTGGCGGCCTCACAACTCGCAATCCACTGCGGGTCCATTTCTCCGACCAAATGTCCCATAGACATATTGTTGACTGACCAACTACCATCATGGCTGAGGTTGTAGTTGTAGTCATTATCGTGATCAAGCCCCATATACAACCCCACTTCCATGGTAAAGCTGTATTGCTGATCTGCGGCAACCGAGATATCCATCATGGGCAACTCGCCATCCTGTACCGATAGCGCATGAATACCTTGCCCATCTTCTACATAGCAACCATTATTGCCATCACCTTGTACCACCGTCATGTAGACATCATGGTAGTTACCCACCGGTACGTTAAGACTTTCAACAACGTTAATACTATCGCTGCCCTGATAATTCATCAGGTTAAAACTCATGTCTCCAAGTGAATAACGATGTTCGACACCACTGGCATTCGTCATTACCAATTCGGCTAAATTTGCCCAACGCGCCAAAAATGTAAAGTTAGCTTTAAGCTCTAAAATTCATCACTTGAATTCTCGTTCTCCGTCAACGCTTGTTGCCAATATTCTGGTTCAGCATATCGAGCAACCAATGCATCGATATCTATTTTTGAGGTTGATGGACTAAACTCAAAATTGCCATACATATTAATGTGCTGCCATGCAACGGGCGAAATACTGTGAAGCTGAGCTAGTGCATTTTGATCTCCTACTGTTTGCTTTTGTTCATAGACACGAGATAGCAGCACGGTGTTGTAGTAAATGACCGCGTTGGTGATGAGCCGAGAGCATTCATTCCAAATTTGTTGCTCCTCTTCCGTTTTTACTCTGAATTTTCCACCGTTAACAAATGCAACTGCTCGCCTGAGACGATGATAGGCTTCACCACGATTTAATGCTTTTTGTACACATTGACGTAAGCCCACATCGTCGACAAAGTCGAGAATGTATAGCGTTCGGCATATGTTTTCCAACTCCCATAATGCTTTCTTGGTCTGATTCTGACGCGAATAGCTCGAGAGTTTGCGAACAATCGTGGCTTGAGTAACATCTTTTTGGGCTAGTGATGCCATGATACGTTGAATATTGGGCCATTCACGTTCAATCAATTCATCGTTGGTTTTTCGGGCAGGCTTTATTAGCCAGTCACCACACTCATTGGGATGTTGTGAGCCGACTAACGTATCCATTTTCTTATGCAAATCACGATAACGAGGTGCAAAATGATATCCAAATGCATGCAAAATCCAAAAATTAACCTGATTGGTGCCATGGGTGTCAGTGGAATGCCGTTCTGGCTTTATATCAGAGGTATTGTTATGCAATAAATCGAAAACGTAATGGCTTTCATGTTCGTGAGTCCCAATAATCTTTGCATTTATAGGAACATGATTTGCAACCAACGTGTAGGCGCTGACACCTTTCTGTAAACCAAAATACTTAGGAGAATATCGAGCGTTAAGGGTGTTTATTTGCGTTTCCATCCGCTGGCCATCGCTACTTGAATGAAGTGTGTCCTGAATATCATAGAGATGAAATGCGGGTAGCTGGCTGGTTGCATTACTAATCGCATCATTAGCCGCTCGCAACGTCTCCAAGCGTAGATAATTTCTAGACGTTCCCGCCATTGATGCTGAGCTAAGACCTGAAACTTCAGCCATTTTTGCTAACCCCATGTTTGTTCCCATCGCAACAATACAGGCGAAAATTTCACGAGGATCAGCTTCATGCTTTACATAACGATCTAATACATGGGTAAATGCATTTAAAAATCCAGTATTACCCGCAACAAACCACAGTAGATCCGCAATACCAATTCCTGGTAACTGGCTGTAAAAATCGCTATTAACGGATTCATCACTGCTCGGATAAAGCAGCTTCCAACGACGCTTTTCGGCAGCCCCAATGACTTTAATATGTTTGTTGACCCCATCAGAAATATGTTGGTTAATCGCACTATAACGTGCTGCTAGCATAGTATGAAATACAGCCAGAGTATCTTGGATAGGGACCAATAAAATGGGTGCACTAATATCTTGCAATACTCGTTCTTTATCCTGCCATCTAAGATCGCTTATTAAGTCATCTTCAAAGCGGCGAAATTCATTACTATGTTTAACGTACACATCACCCGCTTCCAGTGAGTTGCGTAGTAGGCGATAGACCAAAAACTCATAGCGATCTACATCTAGCGTTTTAAATGTTTTACCCTCTTTACTAAACAAATATCGGCGTAAACCTTTAGGAATAATCTCAGTCGGAAATGCATTAGGGTCAGTTTGCCTTGGTGATTTTTCTGTGCGCAACAAGTTTTGTAAAAACCCGATAGCTTCAAGCAAAGGAGAGTCTTCTACACGTCCGGCAAAATCCAGATCAGTAAAAAGTTGCCTTAAGTTACGTTTGAATGTGGCGGATAATTTTGTGTAATGTGACCATTCAAATGCCGTTTTGTCGAAAGCAATATTGCGTAAGTAATCAGCAACTAATGGGAATCTCTCTTGTTCAAGCAATGCATAGGCTTTTTCTTTAATAACGGAAAAAGGTGTGTCATCGGTGATGGTGTCATCCGTAAACAGGCTCAATACATGACCCGCAGCCTGTAAATTTTTCGCTGCATTGGTAACCGCATTATTCATTGCTTCTTCAGCGGCACGCTTGGCCTGTTTCTCATATTGATCGACCCAATAGAGCAATGCTTCAATTAAGTTGTCATTAATTTGCTGAAACCGATGAAAAGCAAAAAACAGCAGATATAACTGAGCCGTCTCTTTTTTCATGCGTTGAAGTTTATAAGTGGTATAAAACTTAACCATAGAAGCATAATACTTGCCGCTTTCATTGGAGATCCCCGCTGTTATGAGGAACTGCTTGGCAAACTCATGTAGAGGCTGGAAAAACTGCCTCCGTGCTACTTCGTGTCGCAATTCTTTATAACTAAAATCTTTAGCTTCATGTTTTAATGCGCTGACGCGAAACAATCCTGATTCTGCCCGAAGCAAAGCCGCTAATTGCTGATCGATGAGTGAAGTCATGCAAGTGCTAAGTAATCGAGCAATACGGGTGCGTTCATAAGCCACCACTCTACCAATCATCTCTTGCATATACCGGTAACGGGGCATGACAATACGGTGTAATGCTAAGTATTGAGTTAATTCACGAAAGATAAAGATAGGTTGTGTCGATAACATCGCAACCCGCTGTGCTTTATCTTCCAAATCAACTTTTACCTCATTATCACATTGCTTATACTGGAATAAATCAAGAATTGCTCGTTGTTGTTCTGCTCTAATCGGTCTCGAGGGACTTTTCAGTCTTGAAAGCGTTTTGGTGGGAAAGTACAGTGCGGTAATGTAATCCAAGTCATTCAATACTGATGATTCTTGTTCATAACTGAAAAACTGCCGTTTGGCTTTGAAATAGCCCAGTTGCAATACTAAATGGGCTGCCACAGAAAACGTTCGGGTATTGTCAAATAGCTCTCGCTCTTTAGCACTTAAGTCAAAATATAATCGACGATCATCATCTGAAAAATGAGGTAATCCAAACAGTTCATCTATTTCATCGGTTGACAAAATAGATAGCCGCCGAGCGTCATTTTTCATGGATAACCTCTTATTTCACTACATCAGATTGTTTCCCGCTCCGCGAGATGAGTAAGTGGAACCATACTTTTATGTAAGATCCCAAATACAACGAATTGATGCTCATGTTGGATGTAATAGATGACGTGACTTGAATAAGGAAAACTAAACACATTCATGCGTACCTCGGGTCTATTTTTCCCAAGGGTGGGTGTTTCAGCCAGCAGCTGAATCGTTTGTTTAAGTCCGGATAAATAGGTTTTTGACTGAGTAGCACCCCATTGGGCTAACGTAAAGCGGTGAATGCCTATCAGATCAGACTGTGCATCAGGAGTTAAATGATAAGTTACTGCCATTAGTCATACTGCCCTGCAACCAGCTCATCAAAAAAGGTATTACCGTCAATCAAATTACCCGTTTGGATGTCGGACATGGCTTTCACTGCTTTAGATTGTAGCAAGTGTAATTTTAGCGCCTCGATACTTTGGTATTCATCAGCAGAAATCACAACGGCTACAGGCTTGCCATTTTTATTAATTTGGATTGGGGATTGTTGGGCTTTGAGCAACAAATCTCCAAAGTGAATTTTTGCTTCATTGGCTGAAAGAGTGTTCATTTATCACCTTTAAACGAATCGTTCGATTCGCTCAACATACATCAAGTGGACGATAAAAGTCAAAAAAGCACTATGTCAAAATGTATACTATTTGATAGCTCTGGTTATTACCTATCAAAACTACTATCATAAGTGTATTATCAAAACCTTTAAAGAGATATGGTAATTTATGTCCAAAGTTGGTTATGCTCGAGTGAGTTCCACGGGTCAAAGTTTAGAAGTGCAACTAGGCAAGTTACATCGAGCTGAGTGCAATAAGATATATCAAGAAAAACGCAGTGGAAGGACGGCTGAACGGTCTGAATTTCAATCTTGCATGAGTTATTTACGTGAAGGGGATACCCTAGTGGTAACCCGACTCGATCGTCTTGCTCGCTCTGTCGTCCACTTAGCCCAGATTGCTTCGCGTTTTCAAAATGAAGGCATTGATTTGCTCGTTATCGATCAGAATATTGATACGAGCACTTCGACAGGGAGACTCATGTTCAATATGTTGGCTGCTATTGCTGAGTTTGAAAATGACTTGCGGACAGAGAGACAGGCCGAAGGTATCGCAAAAGCCCATGAAAATGGGGTTAAATTTGGTAGACCCGTAAAACTCACGGACACCTTAAAACAAGCGATTTATGATAAAAGAGCTGAGGGGGCCACCATTGGGCAGCTTGCCAAGGAGTATCACCTTGGAGAAGCCTCAATTTATCGGGCAATAAATTCAGTCAAACAATCAAAGAACTTAAACCATACTTGCTAAAGTTTGCTTTTCGATAAGTGAGATAACCAATTTGATGGTTAACAAAGGTGGTCTAAGCTCATGAGCCCTACACATGTAAAGAGCTTAACACCAGACAGAAAAATGAGGCCGTTTTACCGCTTATAAAGCATTCAAACTAAAAATATTAAATATGAAACAGCAATATTAAGGACATCTATGTATGACATCGCTTAAAGATAGAATCATTCTAGTCAGGCCTCGTGTTTACATCGGTGAAAATATCTCTATCGGCCCTGGGAAAATTGACCTGTTACGGCAAGTTGGGAATATGCATTCTATTTCTGGGGCGGCACGTGCTTCAGGTATTCCATACAAAAGAGCTTGGCTATTGATTGATACACTTAATCAGGGTTTTGGTAAGCCCGTAGTAGAAACCGCTACAGGGGGCAAAAGAGGTGGAGGGGCTGAACTCACTCCACTTGGGCGGCAACTTGTTGATGACTACGATGCATTAGAAAAAAGCCTTAACAAGAGTAGCAAGGCAGAACTTGCGGCACTGTGTTCGCTTGCGGAGTTTTCGTGAAGTGATATAGATCAATAAATGTTCGATTGGATGGTGTATATTCCGTTATGTCAAAAATGACATAAAGAAAGTGTTCTCAGAAACTATTCAATTAGAGATGCATTTATGAAATTGATTCAAATAGCCTTATTATCCTTTACATTAGTACTGCCTCTGTTCGCGCATGCAGAGAAAGTCACTATAGCCGCGGCTGCCGATCTAAAGTTTGCCATGAATGAGATCGTCACCTCTTTCCAAGAGCTGCACCCCGCAGATCAAATTGAAGTTAACTACGGTTCATCTGGAAGGTTTCATACTCAAATCCTACAAGGTGCGCCCTACGATCTTTATTTTTCTGCCGACATAGCCTTTCCGCGTGAACTAGCTAAAGCTGGTTTTGCCAGCTCAGAGGTCAAGCCTTATGCCCTAGGCCGTATCGTGTTGTGGAGTTCAAGCTTAGATGCCAGTAAGATGACACTAGAAAGCCTAATTGATCCAAAGATAACACGCATCGCCATCGCTAACCCCAAACACGCTCCCTACGGTAAACGTGCAGAGGAGGCCTTACGTTCCTCTGGCCTATGGGACAAGATCGAGTCAAAGCTAGTATATGGCGAGAACATCGCCCAAACTGCGCAGTTCGTACAAACGGGTAATGCGCAGGCTGGCATTATCGCCTTGGCATTGGCTGTCAATCCCAAGTTGCGAAGCCAAGGAGCTTACTGGTTGATCCCCGACACACTGCATGAACCTCTAGAACAAGGTTTTGTCATTACTAAACGGGCTGAGAAAAACCAAATAGCCAAGCAATTTGCCGACTATATGACTAGCAAGTCAGCACGGGCAGTGATGACTAAATACGGCTTCGTTCTACCAGACGAAGTTGTTGGTCAGTAGGAGCTATGAGCATCCTTGACCGTAATAGCCAAAGCTTCATCGCAGGTTCGTTAATCGGCACCTTAGGTGGTTTGATCGGCCTCGGTGGGGCAGAGTTTCGCCTACCAGTATTGGTTGGCATATTCCGCTTCGGTACATTGGAAGCCATTATCCTCAACAAAGCCATGAGTCTAGTTGTCGTCGCAGCAGCACTGGGGGGTCGTGGAGGAATAATTGCACCGGGTACACTGTTCGAGCATCTCGATGTTGTATTAAACTTGCTCGTAGGCAGTTTATTTGGAGCTTGGTGGGCGGCAGGTCGTGCTATCAGGCTCCCTTTACAATTGCTAAATCACATCATTTTAGTTTTACTAATCGGCCTCGCTACGCTCATGCTTTGGGAAGCATGGAGTGGAGTGCATAATGGAACCTCTCCGTTGTTCGAACCTGGGGCTATACGCTGGATAGCAGGGCTATTCGCTGGCATAGGTATTGGCATGGTTGCAGCCCTACTGGGAGTAGCGGGGGGAGAACTGCTGATCCCTACCATCGTTCTCCTATACGGACTAGATATTAAACTCGCGGGCAGTTTATCGTTGATGGTCAGCCTACCGACTATGATCGTTGGTTTTACACGTTACACACATGCCGATGCCTTTAAGGTACTTGGTGAAGAAAAAATGTTCATAGGTTGGATGGTTGCAGGCTCAATCCTCGGAGCAGCGATAGGCGGCTTATTGCTGGGACTGGTTCCAACCCAATGGTTGTTGGGCTTATTAGGCGTCATTTTGCTGATTTCAGCCATCAAGACATTTCAGCACACGCATTGAGAAATACTGAACATGCTAGCTTATAGTGATCTGCAAGCGTTGTCGGTATTGTCAGCGCTTTGGCAGTAAGTCTTAAACGCGTCTTAGCGCGTGATGTGAGTTTAACAGGGCATCCGCTGAGAAGTAGTCCCCCCTGAATGGCCAAGTCGATGTTGTTGGTGAGTATGGATCTCTAGCTCTCATGATTGTGAAGGTTAGCAAAATATTATTGTTAGTACATTTAATGTGTATCTTAAATTAACTAAATCAATGACATTTTTATCTCATGTTGAGACAATAAATACCCGTTTGCACTAAAACAATCAGAATTTACATTTTTGGCGCGTTGGGCAAATTTGGCCAGTGTTGATCCGCAATGGTGAGGCGTTGCAAACCGCTTCGAAAATATCGGCAATGATTCTGGACAAGACTGGGACCATCACTTTGGGGACTCCCAAGGTTACAGATGTGTT
>NZ_JAJAEF010000050.1:0-6990 GCF_020447145.1 Shewanella sp. SR1
TGATTGTTTTATATTGAGGTTTTGACACGATTGATGGGCGAGTTGATGGGCTATGTCGATCAGATCACCAGCTATGGTTTTAGTTCAACTGATTTAGGAAACAAAGCCTGCTGGTGAAGGTCATCGCACGGGCGAGGCCGCAACTGTGCAGTAAAGGCAGTTTATACAAAGAGCCGGATGTGACAGTCCAAAACGCGCCAATGCCAGGGCCGGCAAAACCATCATAAGTGCCTAGAGCGAGTCCCTGTAGCCATTGTTGCTTGGCGGGTGGTTTGCTGGTTGGGGCTTGGCAGTTAACGTCCGATATCGCATTGGGGCTGACTAAACTGTAAATGGCAATGCCAATGATCAGCAGCGGCAGGACTTTTTCGAGCCATTGGGTATCGACTAAATAGACTAAGAAACTGCCCAATACGGCGCCAATAAAGGTGGCAATAAAGGCCATGTACCAAAACGAGGGTTTAAAAAGGTGCTGACGATAATAGGTCCAAGCCGCCATTGAAGAGCCAAAACTGGCGGCTAACTTATTGGTACCTAATACGGTGTGCGGTGCTATGCCTAAGGTTAACAGTGCGGGGATCGACAATAGGCCACCGCCGCCAACAACGGCATCGATGAATCCAGCGATAAGACCTATAACTGCCAACAGGGCCCAATGACTGGGCTCGAGTAACAATTCCAAATTTTAATCCTACTCTATGACACGTCTAAAGGGCGGTAAGGCGTCCAGCAAGGACTTGCCATAGCGTTTAGTAACTAACCGCCTATCTAAAATGGTGACTCGGCCATAATCTTGCTCTTTACGCAGTAATCTACCACAACTTTGAATAAGCTTACGTGAAGCATCTGGGATAGTCAGTTGCAAGAAGGGATTGCCGCCTTTGACTTTGACATATTCCGCATGGGCTTGCTCAACGGGCGAGGTTGGCACCGCAAAGGGCAGTTTAGTGACGATCAAGTTCGTCAGATAATCGCCGGGTAAGTCGAGGCCTTCGGAGAAACTGCCAGTGCCGAACAATATGCTCGGTTCGCCTTTATCGCACTTAGCTTTATGATTCTCTAACAACTGTTGCCGTGGCGCATTGCCTTGAATAAGCAGCTCTGTGGTGAGTTTACCTTCAAGTAATTCAACCACTTTTTCCATCTGCCAGTAGGAGGCGAATAACACTAAGGTGGCCATTTCCCCTTCAATCAGGGTGACGATTTGCTCGGCAAGTTCTGCCGTATAGGCATCGTCCGTCGGCTCAGTGCGCATTTTGGGTAAATAAAGTGTCGCGTTATTGGGATAATCGAAGGGCGATTGTAAGGCTAAATAACGGCTGCCATCATTGAGTGACAACCCAACTTGATGCACGAAATGGTCAAAGTTATTGAGTGCGCGCAGCGTGGCGCTACATAAAACTACGCCCGCGGCTTTTTGCCACAGCATGGATTCCAGCATAAAGCCAACTTCGATAGGCGAGGCGCTAAACAGATAATCCACTTGTTTACCTGTGATGAGCTCGACCCAGCGCGCCATAGGGGCACCTTTATGTTTATCTTCCTTGGCCATCATCTTCCACAATTTTTGTAGATTCTCGAGCCTTTGCAGCATAAATCCGGTTTCGGCTAATAGTGCTTCGGATTGATGTTTAGGAATGTCGCCATCTTTAATCGCCTCTGCCAACAGTGACAGCATTTTATTAAACTGTTTGAGGGCAAGATTAGAGGTCACTGCAAGGTTTTCAGCCAGAATGAGTAATGAGTCAGGCAGTTTGCCGTGCTCAAAACGCAGACGGTTTTCAGGATTAGCAAAGTGCTTAGTCTGGGTATCGCAGTAGTGGGCCACTTGATTGAGCTGGGCGATAAGATCGCCTAAATGATCTTGCATTGCCTGCGCGGGGGCAATGATATTGTTGCTCTTTATTTGGTTTTGTAACTTAGCGCAGGTTTTACCAATTTTTTCGAGCCAGTCGCATGCGCCCCTCAGTGTGGCTTGTGCGCTGGAGAAATCCCGCGCGACTATCGGTAAGTGATGTGCCTCATCGATAACATAAAACACGTCTTCGGGATCGGGCAAAATCACGCCACCACCTAGCTCTAAATCGGCGAATAACAAGCTGTGGTTGGCGATGAGCACGTCCCAGGTATCGACATCTTCACGGGCTTTATGGAACGGGCAATTTCTGTGGCTGGCGACTTGGCGATGACAGCTGTGTTTGTCGCAGGCGATTTGTTGCCACAAGTGATCGGGCAGCGGCACGGCTAAGGTATCGATTTCACCGTTCCAGCGACCTTCGTTATAGTCTTTTAACAGGCCATGCATCATAGCCACTTGGCTATTGTCAGGCTTAGTTTGCCACATGGCCATTTGTGTACTGTTGTCGTCACCGATGAGCATCGCCAGTTTCGATAGACATACATAACGTTGTCGACCTTTGACTAGGCCAAAGCGGAAATTTAAACCGGATTGCTCAAGGAAGAAGGGCAAGTCTTTATGCAGTAATTGTTCTTGCAGGGCGACGGTCGCGGTGGCGATACAGACTTTTTTCTTGCTCGCTAATGCCAGTGGAATGGTACCGAGAATATAAGACAATGATTTACCGATACCAGTCCCTGCTTCGACCACTATGATGCGTCTATCTTTGTCATAGTCGCCAGCGAGGGTCTTAGAGATTTCCGCCACCATATAGTTTTGTTCGCGACGCGGCCTAAAATGAGGCAAGGCGGTAGCGATATCCTTATAGATGGCGCGGATCTGGGTTTTTACATTGTCAGGTAACATGCGTCACTACTTTATCGAATTAATGCTGTACATAATAACAGTGATTGCATAGCCTAAGAAACTTTTCTGCCATTTGGCGGCATTTAAATTGAGTAGCTATACGATTTGGGAACCCATGCGATGAAGCCAGAGGCAACAACGGCCGTTAGTGTACAAGGTCGAGTCTTAACACGCCATGCGATTCATCGTCATGGGAGTTTAGTGTTGCAGTATTATCTGGCGACCGCCCAAGGTCCTGTGCTGGTGGAAGTGCAAGGCACTGAACACATTTGTTTTTGTCATCAAACGGATGTGGCGGCTTTACAGTTACAAACGCCGGGTCAAGCATTGCGGTTTGTGCCGTTAGCGCTCAAAAGCTTTAAAGGCGGCGCCGTCAGTGGAGTTTATGCTAAATCGAGCAACAGCTTACGTACCTTACAGCGCATCGCAAAAGATGCCGATATCCCTTTATTTGAAGCGGATATTCGCCCTGAACAGCGTTATTTAATCGAGCGGTTTGTGGCGCTGGATGTGGCATTTTTAGGGCATTTCTCTGCGCCGACTAGCGACAGTCTTGAGGCTAACTCGCTGCCCGTGTTTATCGCCGAGCGGGCTAAGAGTATTGCCCCTTTAACGGCGGTGAATTTACGCTGTATCTCACTGGATTTTGAATGCAGCTTTGAGGGCTTACTCTATTCGGTCGCGCTATATGGTCAAGACAGTGGCCGAGACGTGGGGCAAGGCAGCCTCAAGCAGACTTATGAAAAAGTGATTATGGTGGGCGAAGCTGAATCAAACTCCCCCGAATATATTGAATGGGTGGCCGATGAAGCGGCGCTGATCCATCGATTAATTGCGTGGTTCCATGAGTTTGATCCTGACTTTATTATCGGTTGGTCAGTGGTGAGTTTTGATCTCTCGCTGTTGTCACGCCGTGCATTATTACACCGTATTCCGCTCACTATTGGCCGCGGCGGCGCTAAGCTCGATTGGAAAGTTGACAATAAGTTTCGCCCAGAAACCTTAGTCTTACCGGGCCGTGTGGTACTCGATGGTATCGATTGGCTTAAAGCCGCTTTTTATCACTTTGAGCGTTTCTCGCTTGAATTTGTGTCGCGGCAATTATTAGGTGAAGGCAAGGCCATTCATAACGTCGATAATCGCGTTGAAGAAATTGACCAGCTGTTTAAGACCGATAAACAAGCCTTAGCGCATTATAATCTTACCGATAGCCGCCTAGTGTGGGATATTTTTACTCACACTCAATTGTGGGATTTTGCCCTCGCGCGTGCTGAACTGACAGGTTTAGAACTCGGGCGGGTAGGGGCTTCGGTGGCGGCGTTTAATCATTTGTATTTACCACATTTACATCGCGCGGGTTATGTCGCTCCAGCAGAGCCTGTGAGTCAGGGCATTGAAAGTCCTGGTGGCTATGTGATGGATTCTGTGCCGGGTCTTTATAAACACATCTTAGTGTTCGATTTTAAAAGCTTGTATCCCTCCATTATTCGCACCTTTTTGATCGATCCTAAGGGATTGATTGAAGGCTTGCAGTTGCCCGAGTCTGAATGTGTTGCGGGTTTTCTTGGCGGCCGTTTCAGTCGGCAACAGCCTATTTTACCTAAGCTAATTCAAACCTTATCTGAGCAGCGCGAAAAGGCCAAGCGTGAGCACAATGCGCCATTATCCCAAGCGATAAAAATTATCATGAACTCGCTGTATGGGGTTTTAGGTTCTCAAGGCTGCGTGTTTCATGATGCCAAGTTGGCAAGTTCGATCACGATGCGTGGCCATCAAATCATGAAACAAACCCGTGCATGGATAGAAGAGATGGGCTATCAAGTGATTTATGGCGATACGGATTCGACCTTTGTGTGGCTTGGCGGCGAGCCTGACCTCTCAGACATTAACGCCTTAGGTAACACTCTGGCGCAGGATATCAATGCTAAGTGGCAGGCTAAGACCTGTGCTGATCACCAAGTTGAGAGTTTTCTCGAGTTACAGTTTGAGCGGCATTACGAGCAGTTCTTTATGCCAACCTTAAGAGGCTCATTAGAAGGCAGTAAAAAACGTTATGTTGGCGCGTGGCGCAATGCGAGCGATGAACTTGAGCTCACCTTTAAAGGTATGGAACAAGTGCGGAGTGATTGGAGCCCCTTAGCGCGCAAAGTCCAAGAGTCACTCTATGAGCGAATGTTTAACCAAAGGGATATCAGTATTTATTTAGCCAGCGTGTTTGAAAAACTACTTGATGGTCAGTTGGATAATGATTTGGTATTTCGTAAACGCATGCGGCGCAATATCGAAGATTACACGGCTAAATCTTCACCACATGTTAAAGTCGCCCAGCAACTATGCGACTTAACAGGTGACACCACTTTTGGCAAGCGTGGGGCGCAAATTGACTACCTGATTACTGTAAATGGACCGGAACCCTTACTGTACAGAACGTCACCAATTGATTACCAATACTACATTGATAAGCAAATTGGCCCTATTGCAGAGCCGGTATTTTCGATAATGAAACTAAACTACATGGATATTGCGTCAAAGCAGTTGCTGTTAATATAGTGTTTTAATGTTCTTTATGTGTTGCGATAGGTGGAGAATGTAGCGTTTTAACCTGTTTTGTAGAGGTTAACTGGTTTGTTTTTGTGATGTTAATCGACATATTCTTTAGGTTTCGCTTTGAGGGGATATTGAAAATTTGCTACCCTTTAAGTGGAAATTGTAAGGAAATATAACAACGGAATGACGTTGGCAGAACATAAACAAAAAAAGGTTAAGCACCAAATGAACAAGACGTTAGTAGCAACTGCGCTTGCAGCAATTTTTTTAGTACCATCAGTCTCGGCTATCGAGATCTATAAAGATAATAAAAATGCCGTAGAAATCGGTGGTTTTATTGATGCACGCGTGATCAACACTCAAGGGGAAACTGAGGTTGTTAACGGCGCATCTCGCATTAATTTTGGTTTTAATCGTGAGTTGACTGACGGTTGGAAAGCCTTTGCTAAATTAGAGTGGGGCGTAAACCCAGTTGGTAGCAGCGATATCATCTATAACAATCGCTTCGAATCTGTTCAAGAAGAGTTCTTCTATAACCGTTTAGGTTACGCAGGTCTGTCCCATGACACTTATGGAACACTAACTATCGGTAAGCAGTGGGGTGCTTGGTACGATGTCGTTTACAACACTAACTACGGTTTTGTGTGGGACGGCAACACTGCAGGTGTTTACACTTATAACAAAGATGACGGCGCGGTAAACGGCGTGGGTCGTGGTGATAAAACGGTCCAGTATCGTAACGCCTTTGGCGATGTTAGCTTCGCAGTTCAAGCGCAGTTGAAAAACAGCAGCTTCTATACTTGTGATACCACCGATGATATTACTCAAGCTCAGTGTCAAGCGAACTGGGAAAGTGGTGATAAAGCGGCTCAACAAGTTGAGTACAACTACACTTATGGTGGCGCGCTGACCTATAAAGCCACTGATATGCTGACTTTAACTGCGGGTGTTAACCGTGGTGAGTTTGATGTGAGTTTTGGTAACGGCGAACAAACCACAGCGGTTGATCTTATCTACGGTGCAGGTATCACTTGGGGTAACTTCGATAACGATGGTTTATATGCTGCTGCAAACGTTAACAGACAAGAAAACCATGATACTGACAACATTGGTCGTTTGATCAAAGATGCCTATGGTATTGAAAGTTTAGTTTCTTACAAGTTTGACAATGGCCTACGTCCATTCATTTCTTACAACGTGCTTGATGCCGGTAAAGATTATGTTATCCAGCCAAACTTCAATGCCAAACCTACAGATGAGTTTAAGCGTCAGTTTGTCGTTGTCGGTTTGCACTTTGTGTGGGATCCAAACACAGTTCTGTACGTAGAAGCACGTAAAGATTACAGTGATTTTTCTGGGGAACATGAAGCCAGAATGGCACTTTCTGAATCTGATGGCGTAGCAATCGGTATCCGTTACACTCTCTAAGTTTCAAGTTTCTTTAAAGTAAGAACCTTTTCAGATATTCCCCAAAAAGCCAGTCAGCAATGACTGGCTTTTTTGCATATTTTTGTTTTGAGTTGTTTATCATTTTTAGAAACCTATGAGCCATATGCACTTATTGGTACTAGGGTCTGTTGATCTTTCGAGAGTGATTTTTAGACAGCATGGCAAGACGTTATAATTTGCTTCGCCAAAAGTAACCATAACCTCAAGCCATGCCAAGACTTATGCTAACC
>NZ_JAJAEF010000051.1:0-5551 GCF_020447145.1 Shewanella sp. SR1
GGCGTTGAACAAACTCACTGGGCTAGGCATGCCTGAAACTTACCGTGTAGTTTAATATTCAAACGATTATGAGGAGCTTTGCTCGCTGAATCGATTTAGGAAACAAAGCCTTATCGGCATACAAAAGGGAAAGAAGCAGAGCTGACCTACCGTTACTATATCAGTTCAGCCACACTCGATGAGCAACAGTTAGCCGATTCAGTTCGTGGCCATTGGGGTATTGAAAACAGCTTACACTGGGTGCTAGATGTCTCAATGAAAGAAGATAGTTGCCAGATTTACCAACATCATGGGGCAGAAAATTGGGCCATGCTTAGGCAAATATCACTCAATATGCTTAGGGCAGAACCTTCTAAGGGAAGCATTCCGGCGAAACAGAAAAGAGCTTGGATGAAACCTGAATATCTAGAATCGGTTCTATTAGCAGGGTTGCAGTTGGGCGAATTTTAAACATTCATGCGGTTGCCCTGTTACTTAAACCTATTTTCCCCGCGACGTTATCCAATGATAACCCTTTATTTACCCTAGCAATTCTCAGTTTATTACCAATATCAAAATTAGTATTGATTTTCATTGTTACAAGATACTCTTAAGTAAGGCGTTACATTTAAAAAATTTTGTATATTATTTCTTGCACCCAGTATTTAACCGTAAAACTAGATAAAAATGATTGCTCAAATGCCATAAAACTCTCTATTACTAACCAATGAATATTACTATTCTAATAATTTCAAAAACTCTGTGGTCAATAGCCTTGTTGGTGCAGTAAGAAATCGATTTAACTGAAACGATATCAATATACATAGCCCATAAACCTTGGACAGTGGGTTCACAAGTTTCTGACGAGACTAATTGATAACGCGAAACTGTAAATTAATGTTTTAAAACGGAAAATCCAACTTCAGGCTTAGCGCAAGTATCGTTTTGCAGTGAATCTTCTCACTCGGGGGTATAAAACAGATCCAAGTTCGAGTAAGCACATCGAGCAACAATGAAGTACAAGCGGCCACTATTCTGAAGACCATCACTGTAAATGTGAGTCATTTTTCACATTTGAAATTAATGATTAAATCTCTCGAGTTTCTTTTAGGCGTTCTTCACGCGCTATCTTAACGGCTATTTTTGTCAGTACATTAGCTTGACCTTTAGCGCTCACTATCACTAACGTGCCAAGACAAAAAAATGTGACGCTATATGCAAACCACACATAAAAGCCGTAGCCGCCCATATTCAAAAATTCACTAAATGATTCAAATTGCATTATTTTATTCCTTGAGCTTTCGCTAGTTCACGTACCCACGGACGCATACTATTTCGCGCCAGCACTTCCGCTTTAAATCTAATGGTTGAAATAGCGATAATTAATACCCCAAAGCCAAAGATATTTAGCAATAAGGGAATAAGCATTTCAGATGGCATCGCCGATTTTTCAGTAATCTTAATCGTCGAAGGCTGATGTAATGAACTCCACCAATCGACAGAATATTTGATAATAGGAATGTTTATTACGCCCACTATTGCCAAAATCCCCGCAGCCCGAGCGGCTAATACCTTATCTTCAAATGAGGCATATAACGAAATCACCCCAAGATACAGGAACAGTAAGACTAATTCCGAAGTTAAACGAGCATCCCACACCCACCATGTTCCCCACATAGGTTTACCCCAAGTTGCGCCTGTTACAAGGGCTATCAAGGTTAAAACCGCACCGACAGGCGCAATTGACGCTACGGCCCAATCAGCCACTTTAACTTTCCATACTAAGCCAATAAATGCTGCGCAAGCCATGCCCATATATGCCACCATCGACATTGAGGCTGAAGGGACATGCACAAAAATAATACGGTAACTGTCACCTTGTTGATAATCGGTGGGTGCAAATATCAATCCCCATGTGGTACCTACGGCGACTAACGCCAGTGCAAGGCCGATAAACCAAAACTGTAACTTTACAGCTACTTGATACGCACGCTCAGGCTCGGCGTAAGGATGAAGCCATTTCAACATAATCACTACTCACTGTGAAAAATACGCCAAGTATCATTGGCGCTGGATAAATAAAACGTTCTGCTTAAGCTAGCAACTCAACAAGTGTCTACTCAAATCAATCCGGAACAGTCAACAATTAACCAATAAGAATTAATTCATTAACGATTCGCGCTGCAAAGTAAGCGAGGAATATCAACCCTGCCCCGCTTATGGTATAAATCACTGCTGTACGAATTTTGCAGCCTTTAGAATACTGCTGCCACAACATAACCACATACACCAACCACGCTAAAATAGACAACACCATTTTATGGCCCATGCCGCCGACAAAGATGTTATTGAGAGAAATAAAGCCTGTGCCGATCGACAAGCTCAGCAAGATAAAGCCCATGATCACTAACTGATAAAGCTGCTTCTCTAACGTCAGTAAAGGTGGCATCGATGGCGTTTTGATTAGTTGTTTGGTCTTCAATTTATTCAAGATGACCCATAATTGTATCGCATACAGCGCCGCTATCATTAAGGTACTAAAGGCCATCAAAGATAAAATCACATGTGCCAGCACAGCAGGGTGCGCGTTAAAATGGCCAATATAAGATGAAGGAATGAGCCACATCAAGCCCACAGAAACGATAGCGCAGCCATACACCACAGTCGCCACTACCATCACTTTCAATCGAAAAATTAGCACAGTAAACGTGAGTGCAATTAACCAATTCACTAATGAAAACACATTACTCACACTAAAATTTTGTCCTTCAGGGGTAAATATCGCCTGGGACAACACCACAGCGTGTAACACCACCGCTATAGCTCCCGCAGCAGTGGCAAGGGGACGATTAGGACCACCAACGCGAAATAGCCGTCTTGACACGACTATCAGTGCAATTACATAAAAAATCATTGTCAAAACGAAACAACCAAGCATAGTGTGCAATCCTATCAGCCAACTGCCATTAAATTAAAAATGGGCAAAACCATGCAGCATGCGACATTGACGCGCCGACAATGTAGCCGAACACCAATAATGCAGCGATCCCCGCAAGTAGTTTTTGACCTCGGTGTTGGCACTTAATCGCCAACACGCCAAGGCCAATGTAAACCACTAAAGCTATTAATTTAGCTATTAACCAACTCTGTTCGACTACATTCATTTTTAATATTGCTATCAGTACGACACCCGTCAACAGCAGTAAGGTATCGTTAAGATGGGGTAATACTTTCAAAAACTTAGACTGCATTCCTGCACTTGCACAAAATGAACTCAACCAACGATAGGTAAACAGCGCCACGCTGACTAAGGCCAACATAATGTGTAGATTTTTTATCAGGGTGTAATAGAAAACCATTTCTCTTATCCTTGTTTATCTATCAATTTTTCAGTGGATGATGACATGGTGTCGTCGGCCGCTTAACCTCACATCACTGACGGACAGAATACAGCAATAACGCACAATTAGATTTTAGGCTATTATATTGCTAGCAATTTAATTTGCTGTGAGATGTCGCTCACTTCAGCTAGGTGGATAATCTGATCTACGGCAGCAAGCATTCTCATTCTTGCTGCAGGATTACTAGGGTCTGTTGATCTTTGCTATTCAAATGTTGCTCAGCAATACATCGATAACCACATTAACGTAAACACCAGTGAAACCATATTGGGGCTTTGTTTCCTCATTTAGATCGGCAAATAAAGCTCTCCAATATGAACAAATATCAAACAACATATTGAGTTTCAGGCATACCTAACCCTGTTAGCGCGTTCAACGCTTTGAGCATGGCGTAAGTTTCACTTACTTGGGCATTGTAAGTTCTCATACTCAAGCGTCCACCGACTTTTCCCTAAACCATCACCAATGATTGGGCGACCTTACTAAATGTTAGGCCATGCGATTTTCATCGCCTTGATATAAGCAGGTCTAGCGCAAATATCGGCTAAATAGCGTTTCACATGTGGCAAATCGTCAACCGTTCTACCACCAAACAATGGCAGCGTTGTCAGCGCAAATACCGACATAATATCGGCGCAACTAAAGCTGTTTCCAGCTAAATATTGGTTTTTACTCAAGTGATTATTGATGTGTTGATAGTAGCCTTCACGTCGCCTCAACAAAATTTTTTGCACAGCACTATTGAGAGTCTCCGACTCCTTAAGAGCCAACTCAGCCATAAATACTGTCAAGGTATTACTGTTAAATTGCATCCAATACAGGTAATCAGCATAGTTTTCATCGGTATGAGGGATTACCAAACGACCGTTACCATATTTGTGGCAAAGATATTCGACAATTGCATTCGACTCACACAGCGTCAGTTCACCATCTTCGATGATAGGTGATGTGGCAGCAGGATGAAGCGCTAAGTATTCATCTGGCGCGGTGTTGTCTTCTACTTTACGCTGATAAAACTTGATGTTGTAAGGCAGGCCGAGTTCCTCCATCAACCACACGATACGGTCTGATTGTGAAACGCCTAAATGATGAATCGTTATCATAAAATTCCCTCGCTAATCCATGATGATAAGTTATTAACTTTTACTTGCATTATGCAAGTGATTGACTGGTTATTATCCAGATTACTTGCGTTAAGAAAGTGATGAAGGTAGCATTTCCTGAATCGTCTATCGCAACGAAGTCACAGCTATGAAACATCGTTCTGTGTGCCCTATTAGCTTGGCACTAGACCTCTTAGGGGATAAATGGTCACTGTTAGTTATTAGAGATGCGGTTTTCTGTGGTGCTCAATATTTTAAGGACTTTAAAGCCGCCAAAGAGAATATCTCTACTAACATTCTTGCTGATCGCTTGAAAAGCTTAGAAAACAATGGTTTTTTAAAAAAACAGAAAGACCCATCCAACGCCAAGCAATTTATTTACACACCGACAGAATTGGCCTTTAAATTAGTCCCCACCCTTATCGAACTGGTGGTTTTTAGCAGTGATTACCATGCAAAAGCAATCCCGACTGACGTCATTCCGATACTCAATATGGATAGGGCAACAATTATCAGCACCTTTGCCAAAATACAAAGTGTTTGATCTGTATGATTTTTATACGTGATATCGGAGTTTGATGGGCTAAAAAGGGGATGACAGGGCAATGGCTTGTTGATATTGCTAGTCTCTTGATTACAAAAGGTATTCATTTCAAAGATAATCTTTGCACTAGAGGTGGTAGGCATTCGATCTATACCTGAAATGTCTACCTGATTGGCAGTTGTTATTTAGAGACGTTTCTTATTAACCTAACTGCATGTTAACGACTGAGGAATTCCAATCCCCATATCCATGTGCAAAATGATTATTCCATGCATACCTGTAGTAGTACACTGAATTTGGCCCTTTAGTAAAAAGTTTAGACTGTACTCATGGCTATTTTGGAACGCTAAAGATTTAAAGCTGTTAAGTAATACTTTGCTCTAATTTCTGTTTTTATGATTAAGAGTGAAACATGGCGTTGTTGCCTAAATCAATCTTAGGTATGCCTTTTCCTAAAAGGGTTCCTGGTATTAATTGACCCTCTGGCGAATAGGCATACCCAGTCCTATGACTTTGTTCATCAC
>NZ_JAJAEF010000052.1:0-4553 GCF_020447145.1 Shewanella sp. SR1
TTATATCGGTATCGACATTTAGTGGAGAATGCTTTTGGAAGAATTAAACACTATCGAGCAATATCAACAAGATATGACAAGCTAGCAAGAAATTACGCCAGTATGGTGTCATTGGCTTTTATGTTAATATGGCTGCCGATGTATTGCTGAACAACATTTGTACAGCAAAGATCAACAGACCCTAAGCACCGTGTTCGTATCCACTCTAACTTTTTATAGTATTTCAATTGTTATAGTTAATATTCGCTCCTTACCATCTTATATAAAATTATAGTTTTCATTATTTCTACTCATTTTTTAGCAGTGGTATAAATTTATTAAATGTAATTGCGAGTGAAAAATTAACTTATTCTTCAGGTGTATTTTAAATGATTTAGTTATACATGGCTGGTAAAAACCTTAACAAGGTTATTCTTATGTATAATTAATTGTCAATTAAATCGTTATTTAATCTATAAATATTTTCTTGTAGGTGAGTCAATTGGGGTATTTTTTTTGGTTTTAAACTTTTTATTTAAATGGGTAAGGTTTAACTTAGGGCTAAATTAAGTGGTTGCAACTGTACTCTAATTAATAAATATACTTATTCATCATAATCAACTGTTTTTATACTCATTAATGTATTTTTTTTGATACAAGTATGACAGTAAATCATACCTGAAATAATACTTTGGAAGTATTGATTTGTTCTTTGGCTTTAAAAAATAAAAATCACCTAGGTATGATTTTTACCGTTATTAACTCCATATAGCTTACCTGTGTTCCTTGGTTGTGAAATTTGTTGATAAAAAGTGTTTTTCGTGTTTTATTGTGGCCGATGCGAAATTCAGTTAAATAATCTTTTTCTGTTTTTTTCATTTCTGTTTATAAAAATAATTAGGATATATAGGTATATTTCAGGGAGATTGACAATGAATAAAAATAACTTTTTGGCCTACTCAGTACGTGTTGCATTAGTTGGCAGTATAGCCGCTAGTGCTTTAACTATACCCGTTGCTTCGGCTGCTGAAGATGGTGTTGAAAAAGTAGAAAGGATTCAAGTAACGGGTTCGAGAATTAAACGAACCGATATGGAAACTTCTAGCCCTGTTAGCGTTATTGATGCTTCAGCCATTATTGCTTCAGGTGCTACATCGATTGATGATGTCCTGCAAAAAATGACGTCTGCAGGTGGTGCCATGACCAATGCAGCGATTAATAATGGTTCGGGCGGAAACTCTCGTATTAACTTACGTGGATTAGGTGATTCTCGCACCCTTATTCTAGTTAATGGACGTCGCATGATAGCGTCAGGTACTGGCGCAGCTTCAACAGTGGATCTAAATACTATTCCAGTATCTATGATTCAACGTGTTGAAGTGTTGAAAGATGGTGCCTCTGCCGTATACGGTACTGACGCTATTGCTGGTGTAGTGAACATTATATTGAAACGTGATTTTGATGGTTTAGAGCTTAACGCACAAACAGGGATTTCAGCTCGGGGTGATGCAGATGAAACTAGTCTAGATTTCACTCTGGGTAACACGTTTGAAAAAGGTAATATTGTTGTCAATGCTCAATACACTAAACGTGGTGAAGCCAGCCAAGCAGATAGAGGTTTTTCCGATTGTCCTATCGCAGAGAGTATGGTTAACGGTAAACTATCACTTGTTTGTGTCGGCAGTTCTTACTCAGAAGGGGGTCATGTATGGGGGGATCCTAATTTCCAAATTACACCTTCTGGACCTGATGGAGAATATCAAGTTGGAGACTCAGGTTACTATGGAAAATATGTAGCTGATGCAGAAGGTAAACCTAAGTTTAAATATTTTGATGGCAAAAGTGTGGCAGACCTAAGCGGCCTAGGTGGAACATATCATGATTATGCAGATGCCGCTGACGGATATAATTTCGCGAAAGACAGTTACTTATCTACACCGATGGAACGGATCAATTTAAGTCTTGCTGGTACTTATGAGATAAATGATTCATTAAGATTTTTTACTGAAGCAATGTACAGCAAGCGTTGGTCTGAGCAACAAATGGCTCCACAACCAGTATGGAATAATTCGCCTTGGGAGTATAAACCTAAGAGTACTGGTGGTTGGATGACTGATGATTTACTTCCATACGTTCAACCAGGTGAAGGCGTAAGTTATGGTCGTCGAGTTGTTGAGTCCGGAACGCGTGATTTTGCTCAAACTGTCGATACACTTCGGATTGTTGTTGGGTTTGAAGGTGAATTGGAGAATGGTTGGAGTTGGGACGCTTCATACAACAAAGGTCGAAATGATTCTGTAGATACAACTGCCAATTTGCATAATTTAGGTTCTATTAATGATGCAGTTTTATCGGGTGACTTTGACCCTTTCTTACAGTCATCTTGGATGGGTGAAAACATTAAGCCGTATATCTATACTGAATTAAACAGTGGCGGTAGCGAACTTGATATTTTAGCCGCAACCTTGACCGGCGATATTATGGATCTGCCTGCGGGTACACTTGGATTTGCTGCCGGCTATGAAAACCGCAAAGAGGCAGCGCATTTTACACCGGATTCATTAACAGCCCAAGGACTGGCTAACGATCCGAGAGTTGAGCCCACAAATGGTGAGTTCAGTGTCAATGAGTTGTATGTAGAATTAGCTATTCCTTTACTAAGTGAATTACCACTTGCTCAACAAGTTGATCTAAGCGCTGCTATGCGTTATTTCAACTATGATACATTTGGTGAAGATACCACTTGGAAACTGGGATTAACTTGGCAAGTATATGACGATTTAATGCTTCGTGGTAACTTATCAACGGCATTTAGAGCTCCTACAGTAAGTGAACTTTTTGGTGGTAAACAACCATCGTTTGAACAAATCACTCATCCTGCTAGTTCTCAGACTCAAGCAGAAGTTACTGTTGGTGGAAACCCATTATTAACTCCTGAAGAAGCTGATATAAAGACAGTCGGTTTTGTTTATTCGCCAAGTTATGTTGATGGATTATCGCTAACCGTAGATTATTACGATATTGCTATTACAAATACTATTACATCTGTTGACCCAGGTTATGTTGCCGACAATTGTTTAGGTGCTAACGGCGGTTTGATTAATACTGGTTCTGCGTTATGTCAATCATCTCATATCCAAATTGACAATACAGGCCGTATTAAGTTTGATAATGGTTTGCAAAACTTAGGCGAAACCAATACTTCAGGCTTTGATATAAATGTAGCTTATGTATTTACCGCTTTGGGTTTAGATTGGAAAGCAGGTTTGGATTCTTCAATATTGAGTGACTATGTTGAGTATGATCCAGATGGTAATCCAGTTGATTATCGTGGTTTTATCACTGCTAAATCTGGAGCTTATGCAAAATTCAAGTCAAACTTCAGCTTAACTGCTAGTGGTAATGATTGGAGTGCAACATACGAAGCTCGATATATTGATGGCATGGATTCATTCTCTTGTAGAAAAGATACTACCAAGTGTTACGCTCCTAGTGTAGATAGTATCGTTTATAATGATATATCAGCATCTTATGATCTGACTAAGTCGTTAAGAGTTTCTGGCGGCGTAAACAATATCTTTGATAAAGATCCATTGTACTTCTCTGGCAATAATGATGCGAATACAGATCCATTCACATACGATGTTTTAGGAAGATATTTCTTTGTGAGAGCGAATCTAAAGTTCTAAGTCTGTATGATTATCAAATGAATTGTTGAAAAAAATAGCCTCCCAGAGGCTATTTTTATATGCATAACACTTGGCATTAATGACGCCATATTATGGTTTTGTAATGGTGGAGGTAGGCATTATTTTATTGGTACGAGTGTCTTAGAGGTAAATTAATACGCTTAATTTAGCTGGCATATGTCTAGTTGGACCATAATTAAGATAATAGTAATTTCTATTGAAATATAACTATAAGTATTATTCTTAAAATGTCTAACTGTTTCATAAGTATATGAATTATATGCATAGACTGTATTTGTTGAATTATATGTAAGCAAGTTGTTTTTGATATTTAGATAATAACTATGCCAAGGTGTTCGTTTAAAAGTGTGCTTTGTATTCCTGCGATTAACAGTCTTGTAAATTTCAGCTTTTTAATCAGTCCCATAATATCTCCATGTGGTTATTAAGACTTTCACATAGTCTTTTTGTTACTTAGTTGTAACCTAAAGCTAACAAGCATCATTGCATTTAAGCTACACATACTTTTTTTGAAGCTCCATTTTCTGGTACAACTTAGCTTCTGCACAACTTCATGTTTAGTGACATGAGATCAGTCCTCTATGGTGCTTTTACTTTCAGTTAATCGATGTAGCACTGCCTTATAGTGTTAGCTAAATGCTGTAATTCTCGTTGCGTGCTTGTTAGTGATTATTGTCTTTCCGATACAAAGAGACTACTGCACAAATCTGAAACATATTTCTAAGTTACAGTCGTAGAACAACATTTATCCTTACTAGGGGCTGTTGATCTTTCGAGAGTGATTTTTAGACAGCATGGCAAGACGTTATAATTTGCTTCGCCAAAAGTAACCATAACCTCAAGCCATGCCAAGACTTATGCTAA
>NZ_JAJAEF010000053.1:0-3593 GCF_020447145.1 Shewanella sp. SR1
TGAACTGGAAATCAGTGACACCTTACCGCTTAATAAGCAGAAATCCATTCAACTTCCGGAAATGCAGCCTGGTGAGTACGCTTTTCATTGTCAGATGCAAATGTATCGAGGCCTGATCTCTGTAGGTAAAAAATAGTGTAATCGGCAATTCTTTTTCAAATGAATCGGCGAGGTGCGACATGCCAAAGCATAGAAAGTCATCATTCTGGTTTACCCCCAAAGGGCTAGCCGCTGTTGGGCTTATAGGTGCCGCGGTATATTTTCTGTTGAGTGAACACCGGCAGCATACTTGGCAACTTTTACCGTATCTAATATTACTCGCATGTCCTTTTATGCATTTCTTTATGCATGGAAAACATGGGGCTCATGGCACAGATCACCAGCATGAAGATAATGCGGAGCAGGATGCATCTTCGCACCGAGATCATGATGAAAGCAGGGAAACTAAACATCACAAGTAGCCAGTTAAACCTAGGGATGATGCGAATAAGTCCCTGATATGAGATCATGTACTCATCCAGTTTGCCAAGGAACAGGTCAGCTCATGGAACATCAACTCACATTTGCCGATAGCGAATTCTCCAGTAAACGCAGTCAGACCCGTAAGGAAATCTTCCTGTCTCGGATGGATGCGATTCTTCCTTGGGCAAAACTCCTTGCTGTTATCGAACCTGTTTACCCTAAAGCTGGCAATGGCCGCCGTCCTTATCCATTGGAAACCATGGTGCGTATCCACTGCATGCAGCACTGGTACAACCTAAGTGATGGTGCCATGGAAGATGCGCTCTATGAAATTGCATCAATGCGCTTGTTTGCACATCTATCCTTAGATAGCGCCATGCCTGACCGCACAACCATCATGAATTTTCGCCATCTGTTGGAGCAGCATAAGCTGGCCCGTAAGATACTCAGCACCATAAACCAATGGCTCAGTGAATGCGGTGTCATGATGACGCAAGGCACGTTAGTTGATGCAACGATTATCGAAGCGCCGAGCTCAACTAAAAATAAGCAAAACCAACGTGACGGCGATATGCATCAAACCAAGAAAGGCAACCAATGGCACTTTGGGATGAAGGCACATATCGGCGTCGACGCCAAAAGTGGCTTAACCCACAGCTTGGTGACCACGTCAGCGAACGAGCACGATTTAAATCAGCTGGAAAACTTGCTACACGGTGAAGAACAATTTGTGTCAGCCGATGCCGGTTATCAAGGCGCAGAAAAGCGCAAGGTACTTGCAGATAAGAAGGTCGATTGGCTGATAGCAGAACGTCCGGGCAAAGTCAGAACCCTCAAGCAACATCCACGTCTCAATAAAGTGCTCATCAGAACTGAGTACTTGAAGGCTAGCATTAGAGCTAAGGTAGAACATCCATTCCGCATCATTAAGTGCCAATTTGGCTTTGTGAAAGCTCGCTATAAAGGCTTGGTGAAAAACGATAATCATCTGGCGATGTTATTTGCGTTGGCCAACATCGTCAGAGTGGACCAGATGTTACGCTATGAGCCGAAGACTACCTAAAATCGGGTAGAAGCCAGAAAACTGGCTAAAAGTGGGATAAAACTGCTGTTTTTTTGCCCAAGACGGGAAAATCGGTGCGGAAAAAGTAGAGGAAGAAACTTCGGTGAATTTAAACCGCAGCGTACTGACTTAATCGCAGGTTCCCTAGCAAAGACGACTGAATAGATCCAGCCAAAGCAGCATTCGCAGTTATTCAATAAACAGCGATAAGATGACCAAATGTGTCAACCCTTGTGTTTTAACTATCTGTAGAGCCAATAGCCGCAGGGGCCTGCTTCATAAACCACACATAAGTGACTGGCTTTATATGCAAACTTCTTGATAAGGTTGAGAGCTGAACGACTGTTGGTAGGGATAGTGTCGTAAAAAGAGACGGCACTATTGTTGGTAGAAACAAACGCAACATCCACGGTTTCTTTGTGCACATCCTTGCCGATGAAAATCGTGCTAGGTTTAGACATGTCGATCTCCTGTTTCTGTTAACGATTAATGCTCATTAACAGTGTGGCTCTGGTTCGACTACCCCACGACAACGAAGGCGGTCGACACCTCGTTCAGGGAATCATGATGTCTATGCGTATTATAAATATTTGAGGTTTTTTGAATTGCAAGAACTCATTGATAAGTATAAATCAGACGAAGAATCGGTCTACAACACTTGGTATATCAATAGTCAAGAACGATTAAAAGCCTTCCGCTCTATTCGTCGAGGAGTCTTAAACGTTATCGAAAAAATAAAAACTAAAAACTTTGGGAATGATTTCAAAGATTCTTCTCTTGAATTTGTCCTTAATTGCATTACAGAGCAAAAGCAGGTTTTCATTGGTGCAGCCCATGCGTTTTACTGGAAACCAAAACTTAGAATTCCGGATATTTATGAAAATGAAAACAATCAACTTATATTTGGTCAATTCCTTGAGCGCTGCTTTAACGCCAAGAGTGAAGAGCAGCTTTTGAAAGAGATCATTCTTCTTGAACAAAACAAAATTAAAGGTCTTGGTCCAGCAGTGGCAAATATTCTTTATTTTCTTCATCCAGAAATCATGCCTCCCTTTAATACTGTAATAGTTAATGGATTTAACCAATTGTTCAAAGAAAAGATTAAACTTGGTTCGTGGAGTGAATATCTTAGAATGCGTGAGATCATTCTAGAAAAAAATGTTCAGTTTAAGCAAGAATTTTCCAAAGATCTCGGTGCAATCGCTGGGTTTCTTTTCGAAATAGGTTCGAAAAAAATCATCGTTAGTGATGATGCTTCGTTATCAGAAAAAGAATTGTTGAAAATCCAACAATCGCTTAAAAAAAGACATAATGAAGTCATGGGAGACAAAGAAGAAGAGGATCTTCACACCGAAATGCAATATCACCTGTTGCGAATAGGTCAGCAACTCGGTTATGAAGTAATTAGTGCCTCGAATGATCGTGCTCGTTGTCATAATGGAAACAACTTTTCTTTCATTAGTCTTAATCAGTTTCCAGATATTGGCCTTGCTAAGGAAACTAGAAAAACTATCGAACTGATAGATGTTGTTTGGTTTGAAAAAGGAACTAATAAAATCACAGGGGCTTTTGAGGTTGAAAAAAGCACATCTATATATTCTGGTATACTTCGATTAACTGATCTACACCTATCTTTTCCTGAAGATCAAGCTTCGCTGTTCATTATCATTCCGGATAATCGAGAAAAGGATTTACTTTTTCAATTGAATAGACCAGCAATAACTGGCAGCAAAGTTCCAGTTAAATATATTTTGTTTTCAGATTTAAGAAAACACTGCGATGCCATATGTACTTTTGGCGAAAGAAAAGAAGCGCTTTATAAAATATCGAAAAATGCATAACAAAAAATTGGTGTGGGACAGCTTTGAAAACTGCCCCGAAATTAAAAGTTTTCACCATCGAAATTTTAATCCGAAATTGACGAGTTAGAGCTGAAATTCTAACAAGGTTTTGTCCAACATAGAGCTAGCTGGCCTAACTAGCTCTATCTTGCCCCCTAAACGTGTCAAAGAAGCCTTTCGTCACGCTGTTGTACAGAGTTGGCTGGCTTAATTTTGTAATGCAACAC
>NZ_JAJAEF010000054.1:0-3576 GCF_020447145.1 Shewanella sp. SR1
GCACTGGCTGGTGTGAAAGTGATGAACAAAGTCATAGGACTGGGTATGCCTATTCGCCAGAGGGTCAATTAATACCAGGAACCCTTTTAGGAAAAGGCATACCTAAGATTGGTGGGTCGCCTTGAACACTGTTAATTGCTCGAAATTGAATCAAATGCTAAAATCTAAGGTAAGGACATCCTTATAAGTAACTACATAGTGTCACCTGAAACGTTTATTTTGTATTCATTAGCTGGTTTTTCTGTTGCGACTTTAATGCTCGTAGCAGTAGGTTGTTTCGCCATCAGGCAAGATAAAAACAAACAACCTAATAAATAACACAGTTATAAACAACTTACCCTTGAGGGACACTCCCTCAAGGGCGTGTGTTCCTCTAAATTTAGAGAGAAACACACGAACAATGATGCTTGGCCACATGGCATTAGTTCAATATCTCCAGAACTTCCCAATGCGTCTTATCTGTCGTCTGCAACTAGGGTGAAAACTATGCTAAATATTGATGATCCTACACAAACCGAACGAACTCATGCGTTATGGCGACTAGGCTTTAGACCTTTTTTTCTTGGGGGAGCAATATTAGCTGCGTTATATATCCCTTTGTGGTTACTAACTTGGTTTACTCCTCAATATAGTTTTTTTCCTTCATCTTTTTGGAGTAAAGTATTGCCCCTATGGTGGCATCCACATGAAATGTTGTTCGGTTTTGCAATCGCAATTGTCTGTGGTTTTTTACTTACTGCGGTTCAAAATTGGACAAATCAACCCACATTAAAGGGATGGCCACTTGCGTTGACCTTTAGTTGCTGGTTGCTGGCACGATTATTACTGTTACTCCCTATTCAAGTTCCACTAATTTTGCCGGCATTATTTGATTCATTGTTCCTTGGTATGGCAAGCCTTACCCTATGGCGCTGCATTTATAAGGTGAAGCAATGGCGCAATATTGGTTTTCCGATTATGTTGTTTGCAGCACTCGTGATTAACAATGTCAGCTATTACGCTTTATTTGAACGCGACTTCATCCTTGCCAATCAAATTTGGCAGGCCATGTTATGGTGGTTAGCCTTACTTATCACCATAGTTGGTGGGCGTGTCATTCCATTCTTTACCGCGATGCGCATTAAGGCCACTAAAGCAGATCCCTTAACTTGGGTTGAATACCCGCTGATCCTGACGATGATCTTGCTCGTCATTCAATCACTCATCCACCTTATACCTCAGGAAGTCGAGCGAGGCTTACTACTCATTACAGGGCTCTTGCATCTAGTCCGATTTGTACGCTGGTTACCCCATAAAACACTGACGGAACCTATGCTGTGGTCCTTGCATCTTGCCTATTTAATGTTGCCACTTAGCCTGTTAGCCATGAGTTGGTATCTCGATAATGAATATGCCTATCGCAGCCTGCTTCACCTATTTGCTATTGGTTGTATGGCTACCCTGTGTCTTTCGATGATCTCCAGAGTGTCACTCGGGCACACAAGTCGAAATATTTATGAAGGCCCGAAAATGATCTTAGCATTTATCTGCCTACCATTAGCGGCACTGCTCAGGGCATTGATGCCCATCTGGTTTCCGGCCCATTCCCAAGTATGGTTATGGTTGGCTGGCACTTGCTGGTTTATGGCATTTGCACTGTTTGTATGGCACTATTTGCCAATACTCTCTCGCCCTCGTATTGATGGGCGCCCAGGTTAATATTGATGTTATGACAAAAGGTTACAAAGTGAAAACTTATTTTAAAACAGTTACATTGCTAAAATTGATTTGCTTGTTCGTCATCACTACATGTACATCTGTAGCGGCTTCCGATACTAGCAATCAACAAAAATATCCTAACCAATATCAATCTTGGCAAGCCACCTCTGAACAAGTTGAACGCGAGGATATGCTCGCCAATTATCCCGCCAGCATCATACTCTGGGCAGGATCTTCCTATGCCAAAGAGTACCATAGCCCACGTGGACACCATTTTGCCGTTGCCGATGTGACGCATACTTTACGTACGGGTACGCCACCTAAAGCAGGAGAGAATGGGTTATCCGCCAGTTGTTGGACCTGCAAGACACCGGATGCCCCTAGATTGATTGAACAACTGGGATTTGAAGGATACTCCGCTAAAAACTTTACCGATCTGGGCAAAGAGATCCAAAGCGTAGTGTATTGCAGTGACTGCCATGAATCTGGCACTCATAAATTAGCCTTACCTCGCCCTCATGCGCAAGATGCGATGGCTAAAATTCATCTGCCATTCGATAAACAAGATATTAATATGCAAGGTGCGCAGGTTTGTGGTCAATGTCATGTCACTTACTATTTCCGTCCGGAAAAAAGTAATGTTGTCAACATTCCCTGGATATTTGGCAATACCGCTGATGATATTGAAAAATACTATGACACTCGCCGCTTCTTCGAATGGATCCATCCTCTTTCGAAAACGCCCATACTCAAAGCACGTCATCCTGAGTTTGAACACTGGAGTCGCAGTAAACATGCCGAAGTCGGTGTCACTTGCATTACCTGTCATATGCCTACCCAGCAGGATGCAAAAGGTGTTGAATTTACGAGCCATAAAGTTGATAAGGCCTTACCGCACTTTGATAGTAGCTGCAGCGGCTGCCATAGCAGCAAAACCAAAATCGAAACTAAACTCGCGGCGAATAAGTTAACTATTGAAACAAAAGCCCGCGAAGTGGAAGCTTTACTCGTCAAGGCTCATTACGAAGCCAAAGCAGCATGGGATGCCGGTGCTAAATGGGATAATATGAATGAGCCCATTATGGCGATACGACACAGTCAGTGGCGCTGGGACTTTGCCATGTCTTCACATGGTTTGTATGCACATAATCCACAAGAAGGTAAGCAGCTTTTAGATAAAGCCATTGAACAAGCGAACGAAGCACGTCATCTGCTCGCTGGAATATTGAAGCAACTTAACGTTACTCAAGTTAGCTATCCAGATATCAGTACTAAGGAAAAGGCCCATCAAGCAATAGGGTTAGTTGAGACTGATTTAATTAAAGAAAAACAAAAGTTTATTGAGAATGATGTTAAGAAACACTGGCAACCAGTTAGTCAATATGGTTATTAGTGAGATTTAGTATTGCTAGTAGGGCGTTCGGAATTCAGCATCAGGCTAAAATTAAATGTCTAAGCATGCTGTCTAAACGCCCTTTAATGTATTAGTTCAGACTAGATCTGACACATCGTCTTCAAAATATGAGAGTTGGAGACTATAAAAGGCTATTTATTATAACGACACACGGTTGCTGTACATGAGCATAAACTGCCTCATGGCAGGCTTCCAATCTCGTAGTGGCATTGTCCACTTTTTAGCAATCTGGTGTAAAGCCAGATACAGCAACTTCGGCGTTTTTCAAGCTAGTTGTCACCATCGACCGTTTTAAGCGGCCTTTTTTTCCACTTCTTTAACTGACTCTTTTTCCGGATTCAGTGTTGTCGGTCGGCTTTGTTTCCTAAATCGATTCAGCGAGCAAAGCTCCTCATAATCGTTTGAATATTAAACTACACGGTAAGTTTCAGGCATGCCTAGCCCAGTGAGTTTGTTCAACGCCT
>NZ_JAJAEF010000055.1:0-2969 GCF_020447145.1 Shewanella sp. SR1
TAGTTGGCCAACCAGTTTTTCATCGCCCATGATGTCGCCGATCCACGCTTGAAAAATGGATTTCAGACTGGCGGGAGGCAGAGTGGCAAAGATGCGGTTGAATGTATCGTGTGATGGAATGCCGCCAGGCAAGCGCAACCAGCGCCGGAACCATGGCTCTCGCTCTTGAGCAAACAAGGTAATCTCGCTCCAAGTATCAAAACCGCACATCATGGCGCAAATGGCCATGAAAACAACCTCTGACAAGATATGTGAGCACTTGGCCTGATTGCGTGGGTCTGGGATTGATTCAAGGTAGTCGAGCAAAGACTTCTGGGCCATAATAATAAACAGTTGGTTAAGATCTCGACTATTTACAGCTTGGCAACGCAAGGTACAATTAAAATCGTACTTGGCGCCGCTCAACTGATCGATACTTGATCAACTAGCGCAAAGAATGATCATGCGTCGGCCCTGCTTATCTAGTTAGTGTATTCTTGAGCAATGGCATCGAGTTCATCTGTAATTTCAGCGAAGGCATCGATGATAGTAGGGTCAAATTGAGTGCCTTTGCCTGACACAATGATATTTACTGCGTCTGAATGTGAAAACGCAGGTTTATAAACTCGCTTGCTGATGAGCGCATCATAGACGTCTGCTATAGCCATGAGTCGGGCGGACAACGGAATTTGCTCTCCAGCAAGACCTAATGGGTATCCTTCACCATCCCAGCGTTCGTGATGTGAGTAGGCGATCTCTTTTGCGACAGTCAAGAACTTCATAGGCTGGCCGCATACTTTCTCAGCATTTTTAATCGCTTCATAACCGATGGTGGTATGAGTTTTCATCACTCGAAATTCATCGTCGGTCAGGGAGCCTTCTTTCTGCAAGATGTTGTCTGGAATGCCTATTTTCCCGATATCGTGCAGAGGCGCTGATTTATATAACAGGGCAATAAAGTCATCGGTCAGTTCTGAAACATTACGCGAGTTTTGGCGTAATTGCTCTGCTAAACGTTTTATGTAAGCTTGGGTACGTTTAATGTGGTTACCCGTTTCGTTATCGCGGGTTTCGGCTAACGAAATCATGGCATAAATGGAAACATCTTGAATTGCGAGAAGCTCTTCTTTTTGCCGCAAAGCTTCGTTGGTTCGTCTTTCGACCTCTTGCTCTAGCACTTGATTCTTGTCTTTTAAGATATCGGAAGCCACTTTGAGAGATACATGTGTTTTAACACGTGCCTTCACGACCTCTGGGTTAATTGGTTTGGTTATGTAGTCAACGGCACCCAATTTTAGCCCTTTATGTTCATCGACTCTTTCAGCTTTAGCTGTGAGGAATATTATCGGGATATCACTGGTTGCTGGGTTTGATTTAAGCTGCTGGCATACTTGATAACCATCTATTTCCGGCATCATGATATCGAGCAAGATCAAATCTGGATTAGCAGTTTCGGCAAGTGTAAGCCCGCGCTCACCGCCGTTTGCCCCTTTTACCTTATAATCATCTTTAAGTAGCTGATACATCAGCGTGAGGTTTTCTGGAATATCGTCGATAACCAATACAGTTGGCTTCGATGAAGAAAAATCGAACATACTTCCTCCTTTTGGCAGCAATACGGCAAATTGCGATTTAGTGCATAATACTGAAGAATCCCCTGATGATTTACAAATAAATCATCAAATTAGGGTGGAAGCGCATCTTGTTGCATGATCAAATGGTTTCGCTAAAAACTACACTTGGACAACAAGATGCGCGAAGCCAATATCCTACAACATTCTTTACACCAATACTGCCCAGAACTTCACCTAAAACGATTAAACAGCTTGATGCTGGCCTCTAAGGCACTGATTGAATGTAAGTCACTGACCTTGACTGAGTTAGGTCGAAATTTACCAACCACGGCCCGAACCAAGCACAACATCAAGCGCATTGATCGTTTGCTCGGCAACACGCATCTGCATCAAGAACGGTTAGCTGTCTACCAATGGCATGCCAGCCTCATCTGTTCTGGTAACCCTATGCCGATTGTGCTCGTCGATTGGTCAGACATCCGAGAGCATAAACGCATCATGGCTCTGCGCGCCTCAATAGCCTTCAATGGCCGCTCTATTACCCTGTATGAGAAGTCCTATCCCCTATCAGAACAATGCTCTAAGGCCTCCCACAACGGTTTTTTAGCGGACTTAGCCAAGATTTTACCTTTGCATGTTACCCCTCTCATCGTGACTGACGCGGGGTTCAAAGTGCCTTGCTACAAAGAGGTTGAGGCGCATGGTTGGTTTTGGCTAAGCCGTATTCGCGGTACAGTTCAATTTGCAGATATTGGCGCTGAAAATTGGCGTGCAGTTCGCAGTACACATGACTTGGCCAACGGTCAAGCGAAGAGCCTGGGTTGTAAGACCTTGACCAAAACTAACCCTATCAATTGCCATCTCACGCTTTATCGTAGCAAACCTAAGGGGCGTACAAATCAGCGTTCAACGAGGACTAATTGCCACCATCCATCGGCAAAAACGTACTCAACATCGGCGAAAGAGCCTTGGGTGTTAGCCAGCAATTTACCACCAGAATCTCGGAGCCCAAAGCAGCTGGTAAACCTGTACGCCAAACGTATGCAAATAGAGGAAACCTTTCGTGACCTCAAAAGCCCGGCATACGGCTTTGGCTTACGCCAAAGTCGTACCAACAGTCCAGAGCGATTCGACATCATCCTACTGATAGCGTTGATGGTTCAATGCCTGTTGTGGCTAGTTGGTTTACACGCACAGCAACAGGGCTGGGATAAGCATTTTCAGGCCAATACCATTGGGCATCGAACGGTACTCTCAACGATTCGCTTGGGATTGGAGGTACTCAGGCGGCCTGATTATCAAATCACGGAGAAAGAATTGCTGGCGGCCTGGGTATTATTCGCCAATCAGTTGCTCAAATATGGCTATGCTATGGCTGATTTATGAGGGGATCCTTCAGGGCAGAGTGGCAAAGAT
>NZ_JAJAEF010000056.1:0-2951 GCF_020447145.1 Shewanella sp. SR1
AGTGAAACTCATTTGGGTTGTATGGTTAAGCGACTAAGCGTATACGGTGGATGCCTTGGCAGTCAGAGGCGATGAAGGACGTAGTAACTTGCGAAAAGCGTTGGCGAGCTAGTAACAAGCATTTGAGCTAACGATGTCCGAATGGGGGAACCCAGCAGCATAAGCTGTTATCGCAACATGAATACATAGTGTTGCGAGGCGAACCCGGGGAACTGAAACATCTAAGTACCCGGAGGAAAAGAAATCAACCGAGATTCCCCTAGTAGCGGCGAGCGAACGGGGATTAGCCCTTAAGTCAGTGGGGTGTTAGTGGAATGTGTTGGAAAGCACAGCGGCACAGGGTGATAGCCCCGTACATGAAAACTAACCATTGATGAAAACGAGTAAGGCGGGACACGTGACATCCTGTTTGAATATGGGGGGACCATCCTCCAAGGCTAAATACTCCTGACTGACCGATAGTGAACCAGTACCGTGAGGGAAAGGCGAAAAGAACCCCTGTGAGGGGAGTGAAATAGAACCTGAAACCGTATACGTACAAGCAGTGGGAGCGGTTCTTGAGACCGTGACTGCGTACCTTTTGTATAATGGGTCAGCGACTTACATTTTGTAGCGAGGTTAAGCGAATAGCGGAGCCGTAGGGAAACCGAGTGTTAACTGCGCGTTTAGTTGCAAGGTGTAGACCCGAAACCCGGTGATCTAGCCATGGGCAGGTTGAAGGTTGAGTAACATCAACTGGAGGACCGAACCGACTAATGTTGAAAAATTAGCGGATGACTTGTGGCTGGGGGTGAAAGGCCAATCAAACCGGGAGATATCTGGTTCTCCTCGAAAGCTATTTAGGTAGCGCCTCGAGCGAATACCATTGGGGGTAGAGCACTGTTAAGGCTAGGGGGTCATCCCGACTTACCAACCCTTTGCAAACTCCGAATACCAATGAGTACTACTCGGGAGACAGACGGCGGGTGCTAACGTCCGTCGTCAAAAGGGAAACAACCCAGACCGTCAGCTAAGGTCCCAAAGTACTAGCTAAGTGGGAAACGATGTGGGAAGGCTTAGACAGCTAGGATGTTGGCTTAGAAGCAGCCATCATTTAAAGAAAGCGTAATAGCTCACTAGTCGAGTCGGCCTGCGCGGAAGATGTAACGGGGCTAAGCTAGTCACCGAAGCTACGGGTGCACAGTTTACTGTGCGCGGTAGAGGAGCGTTCTGTAAGCCGTTGAAGGTGAAGGGGTAACCCACGCTGGAGGTATCAGAAGTGCGAATGCTGACATGAGTAACGATAAAGGGGGTGAAAAACCCCCTCGCCGAAAGACCAAGGGTTCCTGTCCAACGTTAATCGGGGCAGGGTGAGTCGACCCCTAAGGTGAGGCCGAAAGGCGTAATCGATGGGAAACAGATTAATATTTCTGTACTTCCGCTAACTGCGATGGAGAGACGGAGAAGGCTAGGCTAGCGCGGCGTTGGTAGTCCGCGTTTAAGGTGGTAGGTTGATTTCTTAGGCAAATCCGGGGAATCGCACTTTAGTGTGCAGACTGAGAGCTGATGACGAGGTCCTAAGGGACTGAAGTAGTTGATGCCATGCTTCCAGGAAAATCTTCTAAGCTTCAGGTTAGTGGGAATCGTACCCCAAACCGACACAGGTGGTCGGGTAGAGAATACCAAGGCGCTTGAGAGAACTCGGCTGAAGGAACTAGGCAAAATGGTACCGTAACTTCGGGAGAAGGTACGCTCCTGTTGGTGATGAGACTTGCTCTCTAAGCTGACGGGAGTCGCAGATACCAGGTGGCTGCAACTGTTTATCAAAAACACAGCACTGTGCAAACTCGCAAGAGGAAGTATACGGTGTGACGCCTGCCCGGTGCCGGAAGGTTAATTGATTGGGTTATCGCAAGAGAAGCTCATGATCGAAGCCCCGGTAAACGGCGGCCGTAACTATAACGGTCCTAAGGTAGCGAAATTCCTTGTCGGGTAAGTTCCGACCTGCACGAATGGCGTAATGATGGCCACGCTGTCTCCAGCCGAGACTCAGTGAAGTTGAAATTGCGGTGAAGATGCCGTATACCCGCGGCTAGACGGAAAGACCCCGTGAACCTTTACTATAGCTTGGCACTGAACATTGAACCTACATGTGTAGGATAGGTGGGAGACTTTGAAGTTGTGACGCTAGTCATGATGGAGTCGTCCTTGAAATACCACCCTTGTAGTTTTGATGTTCTAACCTAGGTCCCTTATCGGGATTAGGGACAGTGCCTGGTGGGTAGTTTGACTGGGGCGGTCTCCTCCCAAAGAGTAACGGAGGAGCACGAAGGTTGGCTAAGTACGGTCGGACATCGTACGGTTAGTGCAATGGCATAAGCCAGCTTAACTGCGAGACATACACGTCGAGCAGGTACGAAAGTAGGTCATAGTGATCCGGTGGTTCTGAATGGAAGGGCCATCGCTCAACGGATAAAAGGTACTCCGGGGATAACAGGCTGATACCGCCCAAGAGTTCATATCGACGGCGGTGTTTGGCACCTCGATGTCGGCTCATCACATCCTGGGGCTGAAGTCGGTCCCAAGGGTATGGCTGTTCGCCATTTAAAGTGGTACGCGAGCTGGGTTCAGAACGTCGTGAGACAGTTCGGTCCCTATCTGCCGTGGGCGTTGGATGATTGAAGGGAGCTGCTCCTAGTACGAGAGGACCGGAGTGGACGAACCGCTGGTGTTCGGGTTGTCATGCCAATGGCATTGCCCGGTAGCTACGTTCGGAATCGATAACCGCTGAAAGCATCTAAGCGGGAAGCGAGCCCTAAGATGAGTCATCCCTAGGAATTTAATTCCTCTAAAGAGCCGTTCGAGACTAGGACGTTGATAGGCATGGTGTGTAAGCGTTGTGAGGCGTTGAGCTAACATGTACTAATGACTCGAGAGGCTTAACCATACAACCCAGATGGGTTTTACTGAAA
>NZ_JAJAEF010000057.1:0-2255 GCF_020447145.1 Shewanella sp. SR1
GTGGAACCACCTGATCCCATCCCGAACTCAGAAGTGAAACGCAAACGCGCCGATGGTAGTGTGGGGTCTCCCCATGTGAGAGTAGGTCATCGCCAAGCGCCTAATTATCTCGTTGAGATGTAACAAAGCCAGCTGAATAAGCTGGCTTTTTTGCGTCTGCAATTTGTCAATTTCAGCCTAGCTTGCCCTTAATACCATTTGCATTAATTATGTGATCTAATTGATTGTCACTTCCTAATCATACAAAATATGAATAATCCCAACATCGCAGCCTTAGTGAAATTGGAGAAAAGCGCACGCAAACGTATGCACTATCTTGCCTTGCTCCATTCCAGCGAAGGTCATTCTCGTACCGCTATCGCAAGCATGCTTAAAGTCAGTAGAGCCAGTGTGAATCGATGGATTACCGCCTATTTAACCCAAGGTTTGAGCGGTCTAGACGATACGCCTAATCCGGGCCGTCCTGCGACATTATCCACAGAACAACAAGCCAAGCTCAAAAATGTTCGTGCAACACCAAAGCCTATCTGAACAAGGTGGCAGGTTGCTGGAAAAGGACATCGGCCATTATATCCAGACTGCATTTGGTGTGGCATTTAAGCAAGCGAATATCTACCGTTTGCTTCATCAACTCGGCATTTCATGGATGACCACTCGCTCTCACCATCCGAAACAATCTGAGGCCACACAAGGGGCTTTTAAAAACTTCTGGATGGCAACGGAATTCCGACGCCACGCACTGGTCATCATGGACGGAGCTGGTTGGCATCAACAGGATTTTACCGATGACTTTGATAATCTCACCCTCCTCAAGTTGCCTCCTTAATCACCGGAGCTGAATCCGATAGATCAGGTATTGCAATGGCCGCGTCAAAATATGTTGGTTAATCGTTGTTTTAGTGGCTATGACGATATTGTCGAGCAGTGTTCCATCGCATTGAATACCTTCATTGAGAAGAAAGTAAGAGTGATAGAATTGTGTACTAGACAGTGGACCGTTCTGACCAGTTAATTAATAGAATTGGTATCATAGGCTTTGTTCGATCTAGTTTACTAAGCTTGGACTATCTCCTCAAAAGGGCTCTGACGCTTTTAGCCTGCAAGTCCTTAAAGGCTGAACTTAAATTGAGTATAGAACTGTTTACTTATTGAAAGAAAATTGATGCTCACAGCACCGTACTTTACAGAGCTTCTGTAATTCTTTTCTAGCCGTTTATATCCTTCATAGACAAAGCTATCAATCGCGAGGCTGTCATTAATTGCCAAAGATTTATAGAGCTTATGCTGAGCTGGCTGTTTCTGTTTATATCAGCCAAACTTATCCGCTGACATTTTTTGCCATTCAAATCCGCTATAACACGAACATTCAAATGATTCATATCCCTGGCGTAATGCTCCATGAGTAGACTTCAAATCAATTCTGTAATGTATAACAGTGCAATTAAAATCTGCTTTGGAACGTGCAGATCTGTTTCGTTTTGACTAGTGCATATGTGGGTTCAATTTAGATCGTGATAAGTAAAACTTAGCGTAAAGGAGCTGAAACAGAGCTATCCAGTCAGAAACTGATCCTGTGTTTGCTAACTATTTACTCTATTGATGACAATGAGCCGCTTTTCTAACAAGCGGCTGCTATTTTCTGTGGTGATAGCTATTATTTGGGAACTCTACTTCATTCTCTGCATCAAGAAAGCGATTCGGACGGGGCTATTACTCTTATTGTTCCATACATTACCTTTTGAGATGGCTTATTCATTAATGTCGACATTTATAATCTGAATAATCTAGCTGATTAACTTACTGGAATTATCATCTACAGGATCAGTTTTTCACTGGGTTTAGATGCGTTTGTGGATAACTTTGGGGGTAAGTGGTGAGTATCTTGTGGCTAGCTTGAAGAATATGAATTAACTGCAAATTTCCTTAAAATAGGGGTTGCACACTTTCTCAATCTCCCTATAATGCGCATCCACTGACACGGCAGACAGCGTTAAGCAGCCTGATGTGACAGTTCATCGATGAGTTTACTAATTGATGAGTGTTGAGAAAGTTTGCAAAAACTCCTTGACGCGAAACGGGAAATGCGTAGAATACGCAGCCCTAGCCACCTGGAAGCGTTCGGCGCTCAGTGTGGTACTCAAGTTCTCTTACGGATATTGAGTTGCTCTTTAACAAGATAAAACAAGAAATCTGTGTGGACACTCACAGGTGTTGAGTTAATCGAAACTGCTTAACCTTCGGGTTGGCAGTCAAAA
>NZ_JAJAEF010000058.1:0-1380 GCF_020447145.1 Shewanella sp. SR1
CCTCGATACATTTGCATCTGACAATGAAAAGCGTACTCACCAGGCTGCATTTCCGGAAGTTGAATGGATTTCTGCTTATTAAGCGGTAAGGTGTCACTGATTTCCAGTTCAGGGATCTGTAGGATTTCCGAACAGGGAGATTGGTCCTTGCGCAGAAATTTAAGTTCTACCGGTGTGCCGGCGGGCACTTTGATTCGCGAAGGTGAATAAGTGCCGTTTTCAACAATGATCACTAGCTCTTTTTCCTTTACATCAGCCTCTCTTGGTTTGTAAAGCCAAAACCACCAAACAATAAGTGTAATCAGGACAATGCCAGCTATATTGACCAATAACATATCTATGCTCCTTAGTGAGGTATTACCGAGCTTTCATCAGTGTTCCCGAGCGCTAAACAGTCTCAAACGATTGGCGTTTGTCACCACAGTCAATGACGAAAATGCCATTGCGGCACCAGCTATTACCGGACTTAACAGTAAACCAAACAACGGATACAGCGCTCCGGCTGCGAAAGGGATCCCCGCTACGTTGTAAATAAATGCACCGAGCAAATTCTGTTTAATGTTTCTCAGCGTGGCTTTGCTCACAGCAATCGCATCAGCAAGTCCATGCAGAGAGCCGCGCATTAAGGTAATATCCGCACTCTCGATAGCAACGTCCGTCCCCGTGCCAATAGCAAAGCCGACATTAGCAATCGCTAGAGCTGGTGCGTCATTGATACCGTCACCCGTCATGCCGACGATCTCTCCCGCCATCTGCAGTTCCTTAACCTTTTTCGATTTATCTTCTGGTAATACTTCAGCAAAAAATTCGTTAATTCCCGCCTTTTCAGCTACCGCCTTTGCTGTCGCACGATTATCGCCGGTCAGCATAACGACGCGAATACCGTTGTGCTGCAACCGCTTGATCGCGGAAATGGAGTCCTCCTTAATGGGATCTGCCACCGCGATAATCGCTGCAAGCTGGTTGTTAACTGCAAAATACATCGGTGTTTTTGCCTCTGCGGCGAGAGCTTGTGCTCTTTCAACGAAATCTCCGAGTTCGACATTGCACTCAAGCATCAGTTTTTCATTCCCGAACAGCAGTTGATTTCCATCCACTTCCGCCTGCACTCCATGACCTGCGATCGCATTGAAATTAGAGACTTTTCCCAACTCAAGGCCTTTTTCTTGAGCAGATTCGACGATAGCTAATGCCAGTGGATGTTCTGATCCTGACTCTAGGGATGCAGCAAGTTGCAAAATATCATCCTCGCTCTGTTTGCCTGCAACTAACACATCTGTAACCTTGGGAGTCCCCAAAGTGATGGTCCCAGTCTTGTCCAGAATCATTGCCGATATTTTCGAAGCGGTTTGCAACGCCTCACCATTGCGGATCAACACT
>NZ_JAJAEF010000060.1:0-1152 GCF_020447145.1 Shewanella sp. SR1
TAGCTCGCCAACGCTTTTCGCAAGTTACTACGTCCTTCATCGCCTCTGACTGCCAAGGCATCCACCGTATACGCTTAGTCGCTTAACCATACAACCCAAATGAGTTTCACTCATCTGAGTCGCATTGCGACCAGCTTGGTTTTACTTGTCTCACTTCTGACCAAAGAAGTGGACGCGCCTTAGACGTGCATCATCTTCTTTCGAAAACAACACACTTTTGAATATTCAAGACACTTAATAAAGTGTTTGAGAACTCATGATGCAAACGTTTCCACGTCTACATCGGTTTGTAAGTAACATGACGACAGACATCATCACGTTACATACTATCAGCTTTCCAAATTGTTAAAGAGCGGGCTTAAAAAAGCCAAAGATAATTTTTAAGTTTATCTTTGGCATCTCTATCCATAGTGCATATGCCTTATTACTTTGCAATAAAGTCAGAATAAGGTGTAAATGGTGGAGCTATGCGGGATCGAACCGCAGACCTCCTGCGTGCAAGGCAGGCGCTCTCCCAGCTGAGCTATAGCCCCATTTACATGCAGTGCGAGTAAGTAAGATGTTCCAAACCTCTAAAGGATTGGTTTGCCAAATCAAGTTATCCGCGGCAAATTAACGCGACGTTTAGTTCACTAAACGAGTGTTAATTTAACAAAGGAGAACGAAGATTTGGTGGGTCAGAGTGGACTTGAACCACCGACCTCACCCTTATCAGGGGTGCGCTCTAACCAGCTGAGCTACAGACCCATCTTTTGATAAACCCATATTCATCTAGAATCACCGACCTCACCCTACTCTTTATGAGGGGATTGGGGTGCTAACCAGCTGAATACAGACCCATCTTTTACTCTTTCTTCTATCAAGCAAATCTGTGTGAACACTCAAAAGGTACACGGATGTACCGAATGTCGAAAATGCAGGAGCATTTTTCGACCAAACATTAAGTTAGTCGTATAGGTAAGGAGGTGATCCAGCCCCAGGTTCCCCTAGGGCTACCTTGTTACGACTTCACCCCAGTCATGAACCACAAAGTGGTGAGCGCCCCCCCGAAGGTTAAGCTACCCACTTCTTTTGCAGCCCACTCCCATGGTGTGACGGGCGGTGTGTACAAGGCCCGGGAACGTATTCACCGTGGCATTCTGATCCACGATT
>NZ_JAJAEF010000061.1:0-1068 GCF_020447145.1 Shewanella sp. SR1
GCCGCCGACTGAATGGCTAGGCGAGCTGATTCGGCAGTTTCGGTACGCCGGCCAGCGCGTAGCGCCCGTCGTGCGTGAAGGCTGCCCACCACAGCACAGCCCATACACGGCAGCCACCAGCGCGGATCAGCGGCTGCTGCATAGCCCCCGGTAGCTAGTACCGCACCTGACCAGCCGGCCGCGATACTTTTCCACGCCGGTTTCGCGCCACCAGGACCAGCGTTATGGACGGTCTGCTTCGAGGCTGCGGAGGGACGAGACAGCGGAGTGCTGGTCATGCCGCGGCCTCCTTGTGGCAGGTCATTTCACAGGCATGCCGGCCAGCGATGATGCCGTGGCGCACCGCCCCGGTAGCCGCATAGACCGCGCACAACTCAAACACGGGGCACCCATCGCAGGCCGCCGGGTTCATGCTTTCTTTGTCCCACGATGGTGGGTCATCGGTGCACGGCACGGCCAGGCCATCCTGTTGAGCGGCGCTGATAGCGGTGAATAGGCGCAGCTGGGCGCGAACTTGGTCTGGGGTCAGGTTGACGGTGCGGGCTACACGCATGGGGTTCCTTCCTCTTCACCAGTGAAGGTTCCCTAGACCCGGCCGATGTGCGGAGGGATTTCAGTGTTTTATCGAGGTGACCAGCCAGCCGGTCTGCGCTGCGGGTTCAGGTACCAGGGTCAGATGCAGCATGGTGTGGTCGGCTAGGGGCACGGCGACCAGGGGCCCGTCGGCGCTCGCCCCGGTGAGGGTGGGAGTTCCGGCCACGGTGGTGGCGGGAATCTGGTTGGGTTTCGCGGCCATCAGGGAGCCCATGAGGGTCGGGGCGGCGATCTGGACGAGGGCGACTTTGCGGGCGGCGGGATCGCGGGTCAACCAGCCGCGGGTGAAGGTGAGCGCAGCCGACGTGATATCGGGGCTCAGCGGGGCTGGTGTGGCGGCGGGGTGGGCCGTTGAGGAGGGCCATACGCGCGGTAGCGCTGGCGACATCGAGCGGGTCGGAGTGGGGTCAGGTGTGGGGCTTAGGGTCCGATGTGGCGATGGGGCTACCGCCCCGGTGGTGGGAGACGAGACTG
>NZ_JAJAEF010000062.1:0-900 GCF_020447145.1 Shewanella sp. SR1
ACAGCACTCGCCTGGTTGCTCGCGGCGGGCGCGACGCTCTGGATCCTCGTCGCCCTCGTCTATGCAGGCATCCGGGAGCCGTCGGATGACCCGGCTCAGCCCAGCGACGACCGGTCACGGGAGGCCAACTGGTTCGTGCAGATGGTGCGCCTGCTTCGCGAGGACAAGCCGTTCAGGAGCTTCGTGCTGGCGCGCAGCCTGCTGCTGGTGTCGGCACTGAGCCCGCCATTCGTGGTGTCCCTCTCGATCGAGACGGGGTCGGACGGCCTCGCCGGGCTCGGCGGGTTCATCGTCGCCGCGGGTCTCGCCGCGCTGCTCGGCGGTCGCCTCTTCGGGCGCCTCGCCGACCGGTCGAGCCGTCGTCTCATGAGCGTCGGGGCCGGCATGGCCTCCGTGGTCGTCGTCATCACCGTGATCGTCGTAGCCCTACCGGGATTCACCGGCGAGGGGTGGCCCGGAACACTCCTGTTCATCGGCAGCTACTTCCTGCTCACGATGACGCACACCGGTGTGCGCGTGGCGCGCAAGACCTACATCGTGGACATGGCCGAGGGAGATCGACGCACCGTCTACACGGCGGTGTCGAATTCGGCCATGGGCGTGATCCTGCTGGTGGTCGGCGGCATCAGCTCGCTGCTGGCGCTCGTGCACATCTTCTGGGCGCTGCTCTTCCTCGCCGCGCTGGGCCTGGTGGGGGTGTTCGCCGGGGCGCGCCTGCCCGAGGTCTCACGCCGGTAGGACGATCTTCGGCCGAGGCATCCGCAGCTCGAACGGTCAGAGAACCCGGCTCATCGCGAAGTTGACGAACTCCACCCCCCGGAGCACCGGATGCCGCAGCGCATCACACACGAACCCGTGACGTTCGAAGAACGGTCGCGCCGTGAGGCTCGCGTGGGTGGT
>NZ_JAJAEF010000063.1:0-827 GCF_020447145.1 Shewanella sp. SR1
GCGGTTGATGGTAAAGCTCTTCGTGCTACCGCTAAAGGGCGAGGAGCCAACGTTGTTCATATGGTCAATGTCTGGTCAACTGAGCTGGGAATGTGTGTTGGCCAGCAAAAAGTCGCTGACAAATCTAACGAGATCACGGCAATACCTGAGCTACTCCAACCTCTTGAATTAAAAGGGTGTTTGGTCAGTATTGATGCAATGGGTACACAGGTCAAAATTGCTGACACCATCCTCAAGAAGTCGGGGGATTACCTGCTTGCGGTGAAAGACAACCAACCTAGCCTCAATACTGAAGTAAAAGAACAGTTCCAAGCGTATTGGGATAAGAATGAAACCGATGTTTCGGGGCCCGGATTTACTGAACAATTTGACTCAGAACATGGGCGAAAAGAGCATCGACGTTGTTGGGTTCTGGTGGTTGATGAAAGCATGTCTGTTTGCCAGCAGTGGAAAGCGAAGACAATCATAGCCGTGCAGGCTGAGCGAGTTGAAAATGGCAAAGGCTATGATTTCGTGAGATTTTATATAAGTAGCCGAGCGTTGGATGCCACCTCAGCGCTGAAGGCAACCCGAGCACACTGGTCGGTAGAAAATCTGCTGCACTGGACTTTAGATATTGCGTTCGGAGAGGATCAACTTCAGGCCAGAGCGGGCTTCGCTGGGGAAAACTTAGCGGTCATCAGGCAGTGGATACTGAACATACTGAAGCAAAACAAGTCACGTAATCTGAGCATGGCCAACAAGCGCAGGCTCTGCTGTCTGAATGAACAATATTTGTTCGAATGTATGGGGTTGTTCAAAGTATAAACACTGATGCGTCAGCCCTG
>NZ_JAJAEF010000064.1:0-812 GCF_020447145.1 Shewanella sp. SR1
GCAGCGAGTCCATCCAGCGTCTCACCGGCGGCAGCCAGACCATGACGCCGGCGGCTATGAGGAACGGCATCCCGATCCATGACACCCAGTTGAGGGTCACTGCCGCGCACCCGACGGCAACGCCGCCGATGGCACCCCAACGTACCCACCGGCGTCCCAGCCAGGTATTGACGGCCAGGATCCCGGGCATGGCCACCATCGCGGCGGCGATGGACATCATGGCGGTGGCCAGGAGCACTGATGCTAGGGATCCGGGACGAGGGTGGGTCCACGTCATGAGGTTTGTGGCCTGGATGAAGGTCTGCATATGGATGGACTGCCACCACGCGATTAAAAGCGCAGCGGCGGCAGCGACTGCTGCGGCGAGGTAGAGCCCGGCGGCGATCCGTCCCACCTTTGCCGACGACGCGGCTTGGGCTTCGGGGACTTCGGGTGGGGGAAGGGTGACAATCGTCGCGGCGCTGGCACGTGGCGGTGCGCTCGGGGAGACGTCCTCTGGCTCGGCATGGCGGGGCTTTGGGTGCGTGGACTGCTCGGTCACGATCCTCCTGGTGACGGGTTATTCCAGCCTAGACGTAGTGGCCAATCTCGTGAATATGAGTTGGCATGGCTAGCGGGTTAGCTTGCTGCGCCACGACCTTATGCATAAGTACGTGGTCGCAACGATTGGACCTCGGAGGACACGCCCTCAAAGCTGCAACCGCTGCGTATGGACGAACGGGATGCGCTCCGGGTGTGGTGACCTCCCGGGAATCGCTTCACTGAGATAGCTCTGCCGGTCCCATCCCCCTCACAACTAAGAGGTCCTATCG
>NZ_JAJAEF010000065.1:0-761 GCF_020447145.1 Shewanella sp. SR1
CCCAGGGTCAGGTCTAACAGCCGGGCCCGTGGGACGTCGTCGGTGTGCGTGAAGACAGCTATGCCGGTGAGCATCTTCGGTCCCCGGGTTCGTGGGTTCTTGTCGTGCCAGACGTGCTCACCCCCCCAGGTGCCGCATCCCCGCAAAGCGGACTGGGTCAGCGTCCGCCTCCTCTAAGACCGGGTTGACCGCCCGCCAGACAGTCTTCCAGTCGCCCTGAGCTTGGCGTGCGAGTCCCAGCACTGAGACGCGTTCTCGGCGCAGCTGCCCCACGGCCCATCGAGTGGCACGGCGGGTCAACACCGCCCACAGTACGGCGATCCCAGGATCTTGTTCCGTGAAAGAGCCCTTGCTACACAAGGCTTCGAGGCAGCGCCACGTGCGTGTACACCACCCGATCACGACCGCCATACTGCCGAAGAAACATCGTGCAGGACCCGGCGGCGGCCATGGGGAGACGCGAGCACACCGCAGTCGGGGCAGAACCCCTCGCCCGGAGCTAACTTCACCCCCACCATAATCGTATCGGGTCCGCGCTCGACGTCGGTCACGTACAGACCGGGCAGGTTAGGGCATCACAACGAGGGCAGTAGTTGGTAGGCTCACACACAGTCGGGGTCTTCTTGGAGCAGCGAGTTTGGGCGCTGCTGATCCTGCCGAATAACCCCGACCCCTCACCGCACCGGGCCCCGACTAGCTGCCCCACCTCAGGCCCGAAGAGCCAGACAACCTCAACTCAAGTCAACGTCTATCCTAGGACG
>NZ_JAJAEF010000066.1:0-688 GCF_020447145.1 Shewanella sp. SR1
TGACAGGCTCTTGTGTCGTAAGCACCATCACCTGAGATATTGCGGATTTTGCGATGGGTTTGCTTGAGCAAATTCGGCATAACTTCAGCGTCAGTGACACCGGATAAACTCAGTTCCGCTGCAATAATTTCATGGCTATGGGTATCGACAGCGATATGCAGCTTACGCCACACGCGGCGCTTGCCATCTGTGCCATGTTTCTTCACTTTCCACTCACCTTCGCCATAAACCTTCAAGCCTGTCGAGTCGATAGCCAAGTGCTCAATGGTGCCACGCGTCTTGGTTTTAAAAGCAATCTTGACGGTTTTAGCGCGTTTGCTGATGCAAGTGTAATGTGGGCACGAAAGCGGAATATCAGCCAGTTTAAACACCGAGTTGATAAAGCCTTGTAACGCTCGTAGTGGCATCGAGAAAACACGTTTAACCATCAGCGCGGTGGTAATGGCTAAGTCGCTAAATACGCGTGGTCGACCTTTCCTTGGTTGCTCGGCCTTAGCTTTCCACTGGGCGATAGCGTCCTCATCAATCCAGAAGGTAAGTGAGCCACGATTGATCAGGGCTTGATTGTATTGCTTCCAGTTGATTGTTTTATATTGAGGTTTTGACACGATTGATGGGCGAGTTGATGGGCTATGTCGATCAGATCACCAGCTATGGTTTTAGTTCAACTGATTTAGGAAACAAAGCC
>NZ_JAJAEF010000067.1:0-685 GCF_020447145.1 Shewanella sp. SR1
TCATCGGGGTTACTGTCAGGGGCTTCCCCGATTAATTCCTGAACCCGCTCAATAACGTCAGCCCCATCCTCCTCGTCCTCGTCTGTCTCGAGGCCGTCGGGTTCCTCAGGGGTCTCGGGGCCGTCCAGCAACCCTGGATCGCACGGATCCGAGGGAAGGTCATCATCAGGGGTAGCTTCGTCAGGAGGCATGACGGGGCGCGGCGACTCCTCGTCACCGAAAAGATCCGGACCGTCTTGCTCGAAGACCTCAGGCTCAACGGCCTCATTCTCCATGCCCGGTTCAGGCGCCCTCTCATCCACGGTGAAAACCCTAGTTGACGGCTGCGACACATTCTCATCGGTCCGCCCAGCTCCGCGCGGAACATCCTCAGCCAAAGAAAACCAGCAAGAAGCTGATCACCGTCACAACGGTGAAGGTGGCCCACGAGATCTGAACCGCAGAGCGCACCGGGTGGCCGAGCCGCTTAGCTTTACGGCCGCACGAGGTGGTCACGAGCGGGGGAATGAAGAAGGCCACAACGTCTAGGCCGACGACTGTCCAGGTCAGCCAGGTCGGCACACCGCTGTCGTGAAGCTGGGGATAACCGAGATTGGCCGGCAGCATTGTTTGAGCCATCATTCCGATGATGCCGGCGACGATAAATAGCAACAGCGAGCACCAAGTGATACCTGCCCAGATGGAA
>NZ_JAJAEF010000068.1:0-680 GCF_020447145.1 Shewanella sp. SR1
GCAAGCCTTCACTTCTCAAGTAGGTAAAGAACCCGTCTCGCCCGAGTTTGATATCATGTTCAACCAGCTTTGGCTGTATCAAGGTATAGAGCTTACGCGTCCCCAATCGTGGCATATAGTTACGCCAATATTGGACCCAATCTTTGATGACCGATAGCTCAGTGCTTCGGCTCGCCATTCGGGCGACAGCCTGATAAATACCTTGCCGTGAAATACCGACAGCGCGACACGCAACGGCGAGGTTTATTTTGCTTTGGGTTTTGGCTTGCCAGAGATACCGGATAAGTACTTTTTTCTGAGGCCGGCTCCGTATTCATTGTCCATGATATCGACCATACCATTGAGAATTTGGTTACGCAGTTTCGCTTCGGCTAACTCACGCTCAAGGCGCTTGATAGTTTCGGCTGGGGTTTCTTTTGAATGAGGCATAAGGGGATGCTGAAAGAGTTTCGACCAATCGAGTTTACCATGCTTTCTCAGCCAGACGAGTACCGTTGTTTTACCCTGAATACCAAAACGAGTCTGCGCTTGCTTGTAAGTCATTTCGCCTTTTTCAACACGTTCAACAACGCCTAATTTAAAAGCTAAGGTGTAATCGCGTTGAGTACGCTTACGGCTTGAGTTACTTGATGTTGTCATAAAGAAGTCCTCTTTATGTCAACGTATTTCAGGACGGGACA
>NZ_JAJAEF010000069.1:0-669 GCF_020447145.1 Shewanella sp. SR1
ACATAGAGCTAGCTGGCCTAACTAGCTCTATCTTGCCCCCTAAACGTGTCAAAGAAGCCTTTCGTCACGCTGTTGTACAGAGTTGGCTGGCTTAATTTTGTAATGCAACACATTATTCATTATTACTGGATTTAAGCATTTAGTTTAAGACCTAATGTGACATTGCCTTGGTTCCTTCCTGTGGAATAGGAAACATCTTGTCGTAAACCCAGTTATAAACAAAAGCATAGACTAAGTAGAAAGCCACGAAGCCCAGATCCAGCATTAGAGCCTCCAGCATGCTGATGTTCAGCCACCAAGACATGACGGGAAGCGCAACAATAAGCAATCCCCCCTCAAAACAGAAGGTGTGTAGTACCCTTTGACTCAAATTCTTATGACTATTACCCTGATATTTAATTAGAAAATGGTCAAACACAATGTTATAGATATAATTCCAGACTGTTGCTAACAGCGAGAGGAAAAGCGCTAATAAGCTCATATGGCTTAGTCCAACACCAGTGAACCAGCTTGCCAATGGAGTGGCAATCAGCAGTGCAAAAAATTCAAAGCCCATAGCATGTCGCAGTCGGTCATTTCGGGTACGCATAACTAATATTCTCAATCAGGTTTTATGGAAGTGAAGCCAATGTACCTCTATTTACTGATACGAACATGTTAGTATCTATC
>NZ_JAJAEF010000070.1:0-622 GCF_020447145.1 Shewanella sp. SR1
CGACGGGTCCCGTGTGCTGCCCGTCGTCGGGGATGTGCGTTCGGCCGCTGACCTCGCCGGTGCGGTGGAGGCGGCGGTCTCACGCTTCGGCAGGCTCGACGTGCTGGTGCCCAATGCCGGCATATGGGACTTCAACCGCTCGATCACCAGGACGACCCCCGACGAGATCGAGGGCATCTACGACGAGTTGTTCGACATCAATGTCAAGGGATACCTCCTCGCGGTTTCGACAGCGTGGGAGGCGCTCGTGGAGAGTCACGGCAACATCGTGATGACGCTCTCGAACGCGGCCTTCTATTCGGCCGGCGGTGGACCCGTCTACACGGCGGCCAAGTTCGCGACCCGCGGTCTCGTGACCCAGCTCGCCTACGAGCTCGCCCCCAAGGTTCGGGTGAACGGCGTCGCCATCGGCGGCCTGCGCACCGACCTCCGCGGCCCGACGTCGGCGGGGATGGCGGATCGCTCGATCGAGCATTCCTTTGCGAAGCGCGACGACGAGCGCGGGCCCAACATGTGGCTCCCCCTGCACGATTCGAGCACGGACCCCGACGACTCCACGGGCCCCTACGTTCTGCTGGCGTCTCGCCGGAACGCGAGCGTCATCACCGGCAACATCATCAAC
>NZ_JAJAEF010000071.1:0-607 GCF_020447145.1 Shewanella sp. SR1
CGCTCGACGACCGGTGCCGGGGATGGCCGTGCTGTACGAACGGCTGCTGCACGATCATCCGGGTGCGCCGTGCTTCTATCTCTCGACCGGAGCGTGGAATGTCGCCCCGACGCTCACCCGCTTCCTCATGCGTCATCTCTACCCGAGTGGCCCACTCCTGCTCACGGACTGGGGGCCCACCCACGACCGATGGTTCCGCAGCGGTCGACTCCACAAGGAGGAGAGCCTGCGCCGACTGGCACGAGAATTCCCAGAGATGAAGTGGCTTCTCGTCGGCGACGACGGGCAGCACGACCCTGATCTGTACAGCGAATTCGCACAGGAGCATCCCGAGCAGGTGCAGGCGGTGGCGATCCGGCAGCTTTCCGCCGGGGAGGCAGTGCTCGCCGGCGGCCGCAAAGCCGACGACGAGCGTCCTGCCAAGGACGGCACGCGATGGGTCTATGCGACCGACGGCGCCGGACTCGCGGAGCAACTCCTCGGACCCGACAGCAACATGGAGACACAGTGATCGAGCACAGCCCAGTCCAACGCCACCCGCTGGCGCTTCGCACCCTCACGGTCGCATCCGTCGCCCACGTCGGAGCATCGTTCGTGCGAGTGACCC
>NZ_JAJAEF010000072.1:0-606 GCF_020447145.1 Shewanella sp. SR1
AACGCTTCCAGGTGGCTAGGGCTGCGTATTCTACGCATTTCCCGTTTCGCGTCAAGGAGTTTTTTCAACTTCTTGCTGCGATTGAATTAAGTGCCATTCTCAACAGAGAGTAAGCCATTCAATTCAACCTAACTCGTCAGCTTGCTTTCGCTGTCTGCCGTGTCAGTGGATGCGCATTATAGGGAGATTGAGAAAGTGCGCAACCCCTATTTTAAGGAAATTTGCAGTTAATTCATATTCTTCAAGCTAGCCACATGATACTCACCACTTACCCCCAAACTTATCCACACCACGCTCAATTTTGAGTCAGTTTCAGCTTAATATGAGGTTGGATTGGCCTGTATTACTAAGGATAAGGCATAGGGGTTTTCGTTGATTATCGAGGCCAAAGGTAGGTTCTTGGTGCTGCCTGTTCAGTTTTAATAGGCGAACGGCTGATTAAAGAGACTCTTTGCCGACTTAATCAGAGATACTGGTCTTGCAGAACACTGATACTAGGGCGTGTTGACGTTTCAGGGTTATTTTTGCAGCGAGTTGGCTGGCTTTTATGCAAGGTAAAGCCCGTGCGGTGTAGTTATTCTACATAAACGGGCGATAACGTAGCAG
>NZ_JAJAEF010000073.1:0-595 GCF_020447145.1 Shewanella sp. SR1
GTGGCCGACACCCCGTCGAGTTCCAGCGGCACAGACACGTTCTCGACAGCAGTAAGGGTGGGCACGAGGCTGTAATCCTGGAAGACGAAACCAAGCTGACGACGTCGCACCCGCGCCAGGTCGTCGCGGGACATGCCGCCAAGCGGCTCGCCACATACCGACACAGTTCCAGATGTGGGCTGGTCCAACCCACCAGCCAGACCGAGGAGGGTGGATTTACCGGACCCCGACGGCCCCATGACAGCGGCAAAGGTACCAGGGTTGACGCCTAGGCTGACGTCGACGATGGCGTCGACCCGCTGCTCACCCTCGCCGAAGGAACGACTCACATGATCCAGGGACAACACGGTGCGCTGCATCGTGGGAGTGATCTGGTCAGCGGCGTGCAACGGGGTCGACGTCATACGGTTCAGGCTTCCTGGACGGCCTTAGAACCGTCGGTTACTGGCTCGGCGGGCTGATAGGGGCGGGCGTGAGAAGCCTGTACCGCCTTGGATTCGCAGTGGTCGAGCCAACGGATCTCCGCCTCGGCGGCGAAAATCATTCCATCAACGAGTAGCTGACCGGCGAGGTCGTCCTCTGCGACACTACGGCG
>NZ_JAJAEF010000074.1:0-585 GCF_020447145.1 Shewanella sp. SR1
GATTGTCGGATCGGGTCCCGGTTGACCGGTCACCCGAGCGCCCACGGTGTCAAGGACTCCACGCAGCGGCAGTGGTTCGGATCCGATGGCCAACGAGATGACGGCACTGACGACGATGAGCACCACGAGGACCAGCAGCAACGGCGCCACCGGTAACCTGCGGTCACGCTCAACCGATCGCCTCGATGAGGGCATGACAGTTCCTTCTTGGTGCGAGGACCTTGATGCGAGATCCGAACGACACAGCGCCGTGCATGGGGGTCTTCGGATTTCGGATCACCCTCGGTCGGCCCTTCCCAGGATCACTCCCAGTGGTTTCGCCGACGTCGTCACCGTCACCGCTGCGCAACAGTCCCGGATTCACACCGGGTTCCTGCGACCTCATCAGGGCCGCACCATACAGACTCATGGAGGATATCAGGGACCTTCATTCCATGCCGCACAGCCCCGTCAACGTACCGAGCCACACAACAGAATCGGCTCAGACCACGACTTCGTGGGGCGAAAAGCTACACGGTAACCGCGAGGTGCTCCAGTGCTGCTTAGATCTCGACCGTGATCGGATCCGGCCCGAAAGTCATACCT
>NZ_JAJAEF010000075.1:0-581 GCF_020447145.1 Shewanella sp. SR1
TATCGGAATGGCTTTGTTCCGAGGGGAGTCTATTCGGTCACTCATCAACAAACTCGACATTGTTTTGCCGCAAGAGATTGATTATGTTGCACGCAGCGCCGTGACTCAGGCGCGTAAACGATTGGGCAGTGAGGTTATTCGAGAAGTGTTTAGTCGCAGCGCCAATACCTGGCACGCAAGAGCTGAACACCCTCATTGGTGCGGTCTTAACTTGTATGGTGTTGACGGTGTAGTGTGGCGGACACCCGATAGTATCCAAAATCAAGCCGCCTTTGCGCGCACCGCAAACGCTTCAGGCGAAGCGGCTTATCCACAAATTCGCATGGTTTGCTTGATGGAGTTAAGCAGCCATTTGTTGGTCAACAGCGCCTTTGATTCGGTTGCCGAAAATGAAATGAACTTGGCATCTCAGCTCATTTCTAGCATTCCCAATCACAGTCTAACCCTTTTTGACCGAGGATTTTACTCGATCGGCCTTCTGCACGCTTGGCAGCAAGCGCAACCTGACAGCCACTGGTTGTTGCCATTGAAGAAAGGCACTCAATATGAGGTGGTTCGAACATTGGGAAAACATGACCAGT
>NZ_JAJAEF010000076.1:0-560 GCF_020447145.1 Shewanella sp. SR1
GCGGGCGTGGGGCGCCATCTCACGCCGGTTCGGCCCTCCCGCCGCGCCAGCCGCCGCGAGCGCCCAAGGTTCCACCCAAGACACACCTGCACCCAACGAAAGGACCCACAGTGGTACATCTCACTAGATCAAGGACCAGAGCGATCGTGGTCGGCGCCCTCGCGGCCGGCCTCGTGCTCTCCGGCTGTTCAGCGAAAAGCAGCGGCGGCGGCGGCAACGCCGAGGGCGACCTCCAGACCGACTTCGGCGTCACCGACGACACCATCACCCTCGGCGCCATGACCGACCAGTCGGCCGTGTACGCCGCCCTCGGCAACACGCTCGTCCAGGGCAACCAGCTCTACTTCGACCAGCGCAACGCCGACGGCGGTATCTGCGGGCGCACGGTGGACCTCATGGTGCGCGACCACGGCAGCGACGTGCAGTCGTCCGTCTCCCAGTTCACCGAGCTCGAGCCCCAGGTGCTCGGCTTCGTGCAGCTGCTCGGATCCCCGCAGGTGAACGCGGTCACGAGCGACATCGAGTCGGGTGAGATCCCCACCTTCATCGCCTCGTGGTCG
>NZ_JAJAEF010000077.1:0-557 GCF_020447145.1 Shewanella sp. SR1
CCCGATCCTGGGCGATTTCGCCGATGTGCTCGGCAAGGTCGTCGCGGTGCTGCGCTCGGTCTAGCCTCCGACCCGTGTCCCGCTCAGGCGGTCACGCTCGGGCCGGTCACGCTGGGGCCGATCACTCTGGGGCCGGTCACTCTGGGGCCGGTCACTCGTCGGCGATGAACTCCTGGAGACCGGCGACATCCTGCTCTCGCACCCTGCCGTGGATGCGGGTGCCGCCCTCCTCATAGGTGGTGGTGTCGATGACGGCGCGGTCGTGGAGCGACGCGACGACGTCGCCACGGTCGTAGGGAATGAGCATGTCGACCACCACGGACGGTGTCGGCAGGACGTCGGAGATGCGCTCGAGGAGCTCCTGGATGCCCTCCCCCGTGCGCGCCGACACGAAGATGCCGTCGGGCTCGAGGCCGCGGATGAGCAGACGCTGGTCGTCGTCGGCGAGGTCAGCCTTGTTGAAGGCGACGACCTCCGGGATGTCACGGCCACCGACCTCGCCGATGACGTCGCGCACCGTCGCGAGCTGGCTCGCGGGATCCGGATGCGACGCGTCG
>NZ_JAJAEF010000078.1:0-542 GCF_020447145.1 Shewanella sp. SR1
GTCGTCTTCATGGCGTCGAGCACGAGCTTCTCGTCGAACTTGGGGAACAGCACCAGCCGCGCCCCGACGCTCATCGCGAAGGTGAGGCACAGCGTGAGCCCGTACGCGTGGAACATCGGCAGCACGCCGTAGACGGTCTCTCGCCCCGGGCGCACGCCCTGTACCCAGGCCTCGCCCTGCGCCGCATTGACCCGCAGGTTCGCGTGGGTGAGGATGGCGCCCTTCGGCGTGCCCGTCGTGCCGCTCGTGTACTGCAGCACGGCGGTGTCGTCGATGCTCGGTGCCGGATGCGTGCTGCGCAGCGGGCGGGCATCCGTCAGTGTCTTCCATGGGGTGCTGCCCTTGACGGGGCCGCCGACGGTGAGGGCGGAACGGGACTTCCGCGCGGCGGGCACCGGCAGTCGCAGTGCGAACCGGGTCTTCAGCGGCATGGCGCGGGTCACGTCCACCGCGACGACGTGCTTCACGCCGAGATCGCCGGGGGAGTCGAGTACCGATGCCGCCACCTTGTCCCACACGATGGCGACGGATGCCCCGTGGTC
>NZ_JAJAEF010000079.1:0-536 GCF_020447145.1 Shewanella sp. SR1
CGGGTACTGCATCGCGAGGAAGAGGCCGGCCCGCGCACGCTCGTCGACGCTCATCTGGAGCACGTCCACGCCGTCGAGCGTGATGGTGCCACTCTCGACGCGGTACTTGGGGTGGCCAGCGAGGGTATAGGCGAGGGTTGATTTGCCGGAGCCGTTCGGCCCCATGATCGCGTGGGTCTCACCGGAGTTGATGGTGAGATCGACACCCTTGAGGATCTGCTTGTCGCCCTGGTCGGTCTCGACACTGACGTGGAGGTCCCGGATGATCAGTTCTGACATGTGTATTGCTTCTTTCTCTTCAGCGCGGGCGTGATGCCGGCTGGATGCTCAGGAGGGGAAGGTCGGGGTCGGGTCGATGTGCACGTCGCCGTCGACGATCGTGACGGCGAAGACCGGGACGGGCTCGTAGGCGGGCAGGGTGATGGGCTTGCCCGTTCGCAGCGAGAACTGCGAGCCGTGCGCCCAGCACTCGAGGGTCTCGTCCTCGACAAAACCCTCCGACAGCGAGATGTCGCCGTGCGTGCAGGTGTCGCCGA
>NZ_JAJAEF010000080.1:0-534 GCF_020447145.1 Shewanella sp. SR1
CTTCGCGGGGTCCGTCTCGTCCAGGTCCCCACGACGCTGCTCGGCATGGTCGATGCGGCGATCGGCGGAAAGACCGGCATCAACACCAACGAGGGCAAGAACCTCGTCGGTGCCTTCTATGCTCCCTCCGGCGTGCTCGTGGACCTCGCCGTGCTTGAGGGACTCGGGCGCAACGAGATCCTCGCCGGCTTCGGTGAGGTGGTGAAGTACGGCTTCATCGCGGAGCCGGAGATCCTCGAGATCATCGAGCGCGACGTCGACGTGGCCACCGATCCGGGCACCGCGGAGTTCCGCAGGATCGTCGAGCTCTCGATCGCCATCAAGGCGAGGGTTGTCGGCGCTGACTTCCGGGAGGCCGGCGAGCGGGAGATGCTGAACTACGGCCACACCCTCGGGCACGCGGTCGAATTCGCCGAGCGGTTCCAGTGGCGCCACGGCGCCGCCGTCTCCGTCGGAATGATGTTCGCCGCTGAGCTTGCACGCCTGAGCGGACGGCTCTCTGACGAGGTCGTTGACCGGCACCGTCGCATCCTG
>NZ_JAJAEF010000081.1:0-530 GCF_020447145.1 Shewanella sp. SR1
GCATGTAAATGGGGCTATAGCTCAGCTGGGAGAGCGCCTGCCTTGCACGCAGGAGGTCTGCGGTTCGATCCCGCATAGCTCCACCATTTACACCTTATTCTGACTTTATTGAAAAGTAATAAGGTATATGCACTATGGATAGAGATGCCAAAGATAAACTTAAAAATTATCTTTGGCTTTTTTAAGCCCGTTCTTTAACAATTTGGAAAGCTGATAGTATTTAATTGCATGAGTCTGTCATGTAATTAATTACAAAACGTTTAATGCGAAAGCATTGAACATGAGTTCTCAAACACTTTATTAAGTGTCTTGAATATTCAAAAAGTAAATTATTCTTTATTGAATAGTTTACGTCTAAGGCGCGTCCACTTCTTTGGTCAGAAGTGAGACAAGTAAAACCAGCTGGTCGCAACAATTCAAGTGAAACTCATTTGGGTTGTATGGTTAAGCGACTAAGCGTATACGGTGGATGCCTTGGCAGTCAGAGGCGATGAAGGACGTAGTAACTTGCGAAAAGCGTTGGCGAGCTA
>NZ_JAJAEF010000082.1:0-529 GCF_020447145.1 Shewanella sp. SR1
GGGACCGGGAGAACGCCCATGACAGTGATACGTCGTATCGGTGCCCTGGTGGCACTGCTGGTGGTGATAGCCGGCTTACCCGCCGGGCTCGTGGCCGCAGGCGCCCCGCTAGTACCCTCGGGCCTGTCATGGGCCCATGTGCGGCATCTGTTGGTTACCCCAGACATGACCGGGTCGGTGCTGGTGTGGCTGGTCAGCCTCATCGGCTGGATCGGGTGGGCATGGTTCGCCCTGGCCGTCGCAGCCGAAGCGGTGACGATGCTCTCAGGGCAGCGGCTGCACTGGCACATGCCCGGCCCTCGCCTAGTGCGCCGAGTGGCAGCCGGTCTCCTCATTGCCGCGTTCGCGGCCGCACCGGCAGCCACAAGCACGGCTCACGCCGCCGAGGCCACCCATGTGGCGGTCGCCGCCCAGGCTGGACCGGCACACGCGGCCGGCACCCAGGACAGCCCCGCCACCACCTCTCAGGCCCCGGACGCCTCCACCACTCCGAAAATCTGGAAGACCTACACGGTGCGGGCCAACGACT
>NZ_JAJAEF010000083.1:0-521 GCF_020447145.1 Shewanella sp. SR1
ATCATCCTCGCCCCGGTCGTCTCCGAGAAGAGCTACGGTCTGCTCGACCAGAACACCTACACGTTCGTGGTCAAGCCGACTGCTAATAAGACCGAGATCAAAATTGCGATCGAGCAGATCTTCGGTGTGAAGGTCACCTCGGTGAACACGATGAATCGCAAGGGGAAGGTACGCCGCACTCGCACTGGCGTGGGTAAGCGTCCCGACACCAAGCGCGCCATCGTGACTGTTGCCGAGGGTGATCGCATCGACATCTTCACCGGCCCGGTCGCCTGAGCCGCGAGAGAAGGAACGAAGTACCAATGGGTATCCGCAAGTACAAGCCCACCACTCCGGGCCGTCGCGGCTCGAGCGTGTCGGACTTCGTCGAGCTCACCCGCTCGACTCCTGAGAAGTCCCTGCTCGTTGCCAAGCCCAAGACGGGTGGTCGCAACAACACAGGCCGCATTACCACCCGTCACATTGGTGGTGGACATAAGCAGGCCTACCGCATCATTGATTTCAAGCGTTACGACAAGGAC
>NZ_JAJAEF010000084.1:0-518 GCF_020447145.1 Shewanella sp. SR1
AGTTGATTGTTTTATATTGAGGTTTTGACACGATTGATGGGCGAGTTGATGGGCTATGTCGATCAGATCACCAGCTATGGTTTTAGTTCAACTGATTTAGGAAACAAAGCCGTAAACACTAGATATCTATGCGTACTTTTCAATATTTTGGTATCAGTGATGAATATAATAGCAGTATTAAAATGAGCATTTTTAACTTTGCCATCAATATCTTGATTCTAACCTAAGCTGTTTACGGTCTAGGTTAGAAAATTGACCGTTTTTTATTAATTACTTTTTACCTAAATCATCAGAAAAATGATGAGTTAATGATTAAGAGAGATATTATGTGTGATTTTTAACATAGACCGGGCGTTAAAGAAGCGACTTTAGTTGTCAGAAACCTAAGATTAACTGGAGTAGATAATGGCGTTGTTGCCTAAATGAATGAACCTTCCGTCTCAGATGCGATCAGATCCTGTGAATACCACGCAGGAACCGCTATCAGATGGGCAAATCTAAATCTCGCATTACCAATT
>NZ_JAJAEF010000085.1:0-516 GCF_020447145.1 Shewanella sp. SR1
GGGCGATCGAGGAATAGGCGAAGAGGGTCTGTGGGCTCGTGATGTCGGCGTGACTCACCCATTCAAGTTCGGAGCGCGGTCCGAACGTTCTCGAGGATCGATGGACAACTGCCACATGGGCAATGCCATGTCGACGCCTGCGGTCATCTGCTGAGACGACAATGAGCGCAGGGAGCTGTTCCCCGGTCGTAGGTGATGCGATGGTTTGCTTCAGCATGAGCGCGGAGACTTGGCATGCGACGCCTTGGTCGTCGTCGCCGAACGCGGAAGTCAGCGTACTCCAGGAATGGCCGCCATCCACGCTCTCGGCGGTCAGCACCTTCCCACCGGAAGAAGCGGAATGTCGGTTGAAGCTGCGCAATACGCCGGGTAGAACCTCTGTGATCGCGCTTTCGTGGAGGTCGATAGTGGCTGGCATCGGGGTTCCCCGCTGCCACGTTTCCCCACCATCGTCGGTGTATACAGTGGTGCACGAAATTCCTGCAGGTAGCATCATGTAAGTCGGAACGACGATGC
>NZ_JAJAEF010000086.1:0-513 GCF_020447145.1 Shewanella sp. SR1
TGGCGTGATCATGGCACTGCACAATTGTTGACTCGACAGCCTCCCGGGCTCCACTTGTCTCGATGATACGACGGGCGGTGGCGACGTCGTTATCGTCGAGGTCGGGGCGACCCAGCAATGACTTCAAGCGAGCAGCGTCGTGGGAGTCGGCCCGATTGAGCGCATGGGCGACGAGCACAGTCCGCTTGCCTTCTCTCAGATCGTCGCCAGCGGGCTTGCCAGTCAGCTCGGCGTCGCCGAAGACGCCAAGAAGATCGTCGCGGTATTGGAAGGCCCGTCCGATGGGGGAGCCGAAGTCGGCCATCGTCTGTTGTAGACGGTCAGAGCCCCCAGCCAAGGCCACACCAATCTGACATGGACGAACGACCGTGTATGAGGCGCACTTGTACTCCACAACCCGGCCGACCAGGTCGAGAGCGGATTCGGAGTCGGACCCCGCCATTCCCGACTGTGAGGTGACGTCGAGGACCTGGCCGCAGGTGACCTCGGTGCGCATGGCGTCAAGCAGCGGGG